>NZ_LZGP01000032.1:0-26783 GCF_001690445.1 Gilliamella sp. wkB195 | reverse complement strand
AAAATTTTGTTCCAACTGGTCCAGAAAACACTGTTTTAAATATTGGTAGAACTCCAGTGATTTATCTTGGTGTTTAAACTCCGAGATAGATAACCGGTGTCCTACCTGTGTTTATCACCGTGTTTTCTGGACCGGTCGGGACTGCACGCGACGCATCAAAAACATTTATCGCCATTCCGTTTCCACGGTTTTTAGGACAGATCGTAGAATCATCTGGCCACGATTCATCGAGGTGAAATAAGTTGTTATCTGGTGTTCTGAACGCCAAAAATTTGCCCGTAATGTTTCTAATTGCGTCGGGCTGAACACTACCTACCTGCCGAACAGGTAACAAAAAATAGGAGAATTTATGATTAATTATTATTATGATAATACAAACGAATTAAAACCGTACACACACCAATTAGACGCAAACGCCGACACATTACCACCAGATAATGCTCTACGAACGCCACCCCCGGAAAAACATGGATTTTGGCCGTGTTTTAAAAATGGGGCATGGGTTTTAATTGAAAATCATCGAGGAAAAACATCATACAATATCGAAACAACAGAATCCGTTGAAATTGATTATGTAGGACCGGTTCGAGATGGATTTACGTTACTAGAGCCGTTTGAGTTTTGTGTTTGGGACAAAAAAACAAAAAGCTGGGTATTAGATGAAGATCAAAAAAATGCAGCTATAATTCAAAAAAACGAATCTATTAAAAATTCATTTTTAGCAGCGGCAAATGAAAAAATAGCAGTTTTGCAGGACATTATTGATTTGGATATGTGCGAATCAAACGAATCCGAACAACTAAAACAGTGGAAAAAATATCGAATTTTAGTTATTCGCGTTGATACAAATCAATTAGATATTGAATGGCCAAAACAACCCGAGTAATTACTCGGGTTTCTTAATAATTAATAACTTTCCGTTTTTTATCTCAAATGATGCGCCTCTCATGACTGCATCACGAATTTTTTGCTCTAGTTCGTCACTGACATTAATTGCGTCAGAGGGTATATTTATATCTAATTCATCGCCGACATAAAACGCATTTTTTGTTTTGCTATATAACATAATTAATACCTATTTAAAATTTAATAACCGTCAGAACTAAAATGAATAACGGGGATAAAACCGAGAGCTGATGATGTGACAGATACATCAAACGAGCTTCTTGATACGCCAGCATTTACGCCATCAGATCCTCGATTGCTTCTCACCCAAATTCCGTATTCATTAGATTGTTGCGCATCACTCGCAGAACCCGCTAAACTGACTGTTGTAGACACATGCGCTGTTGGGTACGCTCGCGGGAGCAGAATTTTATAAACATGAGTGTAATACTTAACCCCAGAAACAGTTGCAATATTATATTCACCAATAGGATTTAGTTTGACTGTACCGAATTGATGTATATAACCGTTTGGTAACGCATACCAACCAATTGATGGGTTTTTTATTTCTTTAAATTGATCTATTGTTACAACAACAGAATTGTTAACAGTCAGCCGGTGTTTAAAATCGACATTGTTACCTACCTCATAAATAGGTTGTTCTATATTCTCAATTTTTTATACTCTCTACCTCTGTTATCGTTATATTTATCAGTCATTTGCTGAGATTTGTGTCCGAGTAATGTCATTGTGTCAATGCGTTGTTCTCTATATAAACGCTCTGACAGCGATCTGATTTCGTGAAATGTGGTAGGTGTCCCGTCCCAGTAATTTCGGTTAAAAACTCTATCGCGTAATCGTGAAAATTGACGCGTTATATCGTCTAATTTTATTTTTTCATTATTACGACTGACTAGAAAATCATTATCAGTTGATTCAATAATGTCTCGTAAACTAGTGCCAATTTTTTTACATTCCAGTTTGATTGGTAATGCGATTTTTGCACCCGTTTTATACTGATCAACTAACAAATAATTCCGTTTAACATTTGATTTTTTCATTTCTGCTATATCTGAGCGACGCTGACCCGTAACTAACGCTAATGTCATAGCGTCATGCATTATTTTATTTCCTGTTTTTTCAGCCTCGGTTAGAATTTTCTTAAACTCACTGAGCGTCATGCGTGAGCGTTTTACAATCACTTTAGGGCATTTAATTGGATCTGTCGGATTTTTATTGTTCCACCCCCGCGCATACGCCTCTCGGAATATGTCTCGCAACAGATGATACATGCATTTTGCAGACGGCGCTTTGTCCTGGTCTATGTATATTTTTATAAGAGCGTCTATATCAAATGGCGTAATATTGCGCACCCTCTTATCACCTATTTTTGTGCGGATCACCTTTATCAAATATTCCTTTATCTCAATAGTTTTAGGTTTTAAATTACGACCAAATAATATATTCATATATTCGTCGAGCCATGAGTTAACTGTTTGCGGTTTGCTGAATAGTCTAGATAAGAAAGCCATGATAAATCCAAAATCTATTATTTTATTCCCTGATGCTTACTTGTAAATAGACATTTTACAAACCGAACAACTAACGCCCGTTTTCTCGATGTGCAACTATCTTCATAATCATTTTAGTCAGTCATTTACAACATATGGAGAAAATATGGCCAACGATTACCATCATGGCGTCAGAGTCATCGAAATCAACGAGGGCACACGTGTAATCAGAACGGTATCAACTGCTGTTATTGGTATTGTGTGCACCGGTGATGACGCCGATGCAAACCATTTCCCACTCAACACGCCGATTTTGATAACAAATATTAATAGCGCAATCGGAAAAGCCGGAACAACTGGCACACTTAAACCGACGCTAGAAGCTATTGCCGATCAATGTTCCCCCGTAGTTGTCGCCGTACGAGTTGAAACAGGCGCTACCGAGGCGGATACCACTGCCAATATCATTGGCACAACAACCAGCGAAGGCAAAAACACCGGCATGAAAGCCCTTCTTTCGGCACAAACTCAACTAAAAGTTAAACCGAGAATCTTAGGGGTGCCGGGTTATGATTCATTGCCTGTGGCTACCGCATTAATCTCTATTGCACAAAAATTACGGGCGTTTTGTTATGTTTCCGCATTCGGCGCTAAAACAAAAGAGGATGCCGTTTTATACCGCAATCAATTGGGTGCACGAGAGGCCATGGTTATTTGGCCCGATTTTGTTGGATTTGATACCACTCAACGACAAAATGTAACTCTAGCCGCTACGGCTCGCGCATTAGGTTTGCGTGCTCAAATTGACCAAAAGACAGGCTGGCATAAAACTCTGTCAAATGTCACAGTAAATGGTGTAACTGGTATTTCATGTGATGTGTTTTGGGATCTGCAGGAAGAAAGCTCTGACTCAAATTATTTAAATGAACACGAAGTTACCACGCTAATTTGTAATCAAGGTTATCGCTTTTGGGGGTCGCGCACATGTTCCGCCGACAGTCTATTTGCATTTGAAAACTACACGCGAACAGCACAGGTATTAGCCGACACCATTGCCGAGGCACAATTTGCATTAGTAGACGCTCCAATGCACGCATCATTAATTAAGGATCTTGTCGAATCAATTAATAATAAATTCCGTGAATTAAAATCTAATGGTTACATTATTGACGGCAACGCGTGGTTTGACCCTGAGTCAAATACCCCAGATATTTTGAAGGCGGGGAAATTGTATATTGACTATGATTATACACCAGTCCCACCACTTGAAAATCTTATGTTACGCCAGCGCATCACTGACAAATATTTAGTTGATCTGGCTAATTCTGTTGCCAGCAATTAATAGGAGATCGAACAATGGCACTACCAAAAAAACTTAAATATTTTAATCTATTTGTAAACGGGACTTCCTACGTTGGACAAGTAGAATCATTCTCCCCGCCCAAACTCACACGCAAGTTTGAAAATTTCCGCGGCGGCGGAATGCCTGGCCCTGCACCAATCGATCTGGGGTATGATGACGATGCGCTAGTCGTTGACTGGAATATCGGTGGTTTAGCATATGAAGTGCTGCAACAGCACGGTGGGTTGATTAATGGGGCAACATTACGATTTGCTGGCGCATACCAGAAAGACGACAGTGAAGATTTCATTAAAGTTGAGATTATTATAGCTGGTCGTCACAAGGAGCACGACCGCGGCGAACTCAAACAAGGTGAAAGTAATTCAACCAAAATTACATCACAATGCACGTACTACAAAGAAACGGTTGATAATGAAACAATTGCCGAAATTGATTTTATCAACATGATTGACAAGGTTGGCGGTAGAGATCGTTTAGAACAGGCTCGCCGGGCAATAGGAATTTAATTTTTAATTAGAAAAAATAGCCCGCAAGGGCTGTCATCACATTATTATACATCGAGGGTTAAATGTTATGAGTGATACACAACAAGTCCAATTAGGAACAGGTTTTAAATCAGGTAAATCATTTATCAAAGAGTTAACAATACGCAAACCACTAACCGGTGATCTAAGGGGCATTAAATTAATAGATTTTATCGAGCTAGATATTGATTCGCTCGCTAAAGTTTTGCCAAGAGTAACTACTCCGTCAATTGAAGAGCACGAGGTCTTTTCGTTAGATTTAAATGATCTATCTGAAATAACAAAGGTTCTGGCTGGTTTTTTGTCAGAGAAACCGGGGAATGCAAAAATGGAATCCCCAGCCGAGTAGAAGACGCAATCGCGGATGTAGCGGTCATATTCCACTGGCCGCCCTCCGCAATGTTTGAATTTACGTTATCTGAATTAATGGACTGGCGGGAACAAGCGCGCTTAAGAAGTGGCTCAATTGATGAATAATTTACAATTAAACGTAAACCTGAAAGGATCAGACAGTGTAAGCCGCCCGCTGCGTAATGTTATGGCGGGCGCGAAATCGCTCGCTCAGCAATTAAATGATACACGCAACAAGCTAAAACAGCTTAGCAATACACAAAAAAACGTTAACAGCTTTATTCAATTAAAAAAACAATTCGATGATTTAAAAAATAAATCCAAATCATTAGCTATTGAGTTAAAAAAAACAGCAAACCCAACCAAGGCGCTGCAACGTGAATTTAATAAAACAGCAGCAGAAACAAGAAAACTAAAGGACAAGTTAGCACCACTACGCGCTGAATTGCAGCAATCCGGTATTAGTACTAAAAATTTAGCGCAACATCAAATTACACTAAAAAACAAAATAGCTAGCGTCAATCAAAGTATTAGTCAGCAGTCAGAACGACTCAAACAATTAAATCAACGCCAACAAAGGGCGAACCAAATCAGGCTTAAGTATGATACAGGTATGCAACGCGCAGCAGTGCTCGGAGGTGTTGGCTATGGAGCATTAGCAACTGGCCGAACGGTAGCCCGCGGCATGACAAACATGTTACATGTCGGCTATGAGTTTGACGCAAGCATGAGTTCAACGCAAGCGGTAACAAGGATTGATGATAAAAATGATCCACGCATGATTGCACTCAGAAAACAAGCTAGAGAATTGCCGTTAGTGTCCAAATTTACCGATAGTGAAGTGGCTCAAGGTCAATATTTTTTAGGTAGAACAGGCTATGATGCAGATCAAATAATAAAAGCAATGCCGCACATGCTAAATCTAGCCGCCGCGGGCGACATGGATTTGGCTACTACTGCTGATATAGCATCCAACATACAAAAAGCGATGCGCATACCGGCCGAAGAAATGGGGCAGGTTTCTGATGTTTTAACCGCCGCATTTACACGAAACAATGTTGATATCCCAATGCTAGGGGAATCGTTAAAATATACAGCTGGCATTTCTCGACAGTACGGACAAAGTTTAGAAACACTGACTACCGCCACCGCCCTACTCGGCAATGCTGGTGTTCAAGGTAGTCAGGCGGGTACCTCGCTTAGGCAGGTACTGATCCGCATCGGCAATAGCAGCGCTGTCAAGCGATTAGGTGTTAAAACTACCGACAAAAACGGTAACATGCGCGATCTTGGCGATATATTTGCAGAAATACAAAAAGCCACAGCTAAGTTAGGTAATGTGCGACGCGGAACGATATATAAAGATATCGCAGGTCAAATCGGCGTTACCGGTTTTAATGAACTAATGGCAACGGTTGAAACTGGCGAATTTCAAGCTATGCGCCACAACCTTTATAACTCAAAAGGCGAGGCCGAAAAAGTTGCAAAAATAAAATTGGACAACCTTGCCGGTGACATGACAATGCTACGCGCAGCATTTGAAAATATCAGTGTTGAATTGTTCGAAAAAAATAATGAATGGCTACGCGGAACAGTTCAGGGGTTTACTAAATTTTTGCACTGGGTGAGTGAATTTTTAAAAAAACACCCTGCACTGAGCAAGGCGATCGTGATGATTGGTGCCGGGATAGCTGTAGTTACCACAGCATTTGGAGGATTGGCACTAGCATTAATGAGTGTGTTTGGCCCCATGCTCATAACAAGGTTTATTTTATCTAGACTGGGATTGTCGCTCGGCGGTTTTTTTGTGAAATCAGGTGTAGCCAATAAGGGTATTTCATCATTTTTTAAATCGTTAATATCATTTATAACACCAGGAAAAAAAACCGGTTCAATATTTAATGCAATGGGCTTGGCGCTAAAATCACCGACAAAGCTATTTGCTGGTTTACCTAGAGTTTTTGGCCTGATAGTTGGGGCGTTGAGATTTTTAGCTGGCCCTATCGGCTGGGTTATTTTGGCGGGAACTTTGATCTATAAATACTGGCAACCTATCAGCGCATTTTTTATAGGATTTTGGGAGGGCCTGAAGGAGTCATTGACTCCTGTGGTAGAAGAATTCTCTTTTTTGGGACCTATTGTCACCGCTGTCGGCGATGCTTTTCGCTGGATTGGGAATAAAATTAGCGATTTGATTAAATGGTTTTCATCATTATTTGAGCCTGTAAAGTCAACAAAAGAGGAACTGGAAGGCGCAAAATCAGCTGGGAAATCGTTTGGCACATCAGTCGGAAATGCCGTTAAAAAGGTGATAAGACTTTTTAAGGGACTATATAAAATAGTTGAGGACGTCGTCAATTATATATTGTCTATCCCTAGTAAAATAAGCGAATTACCAAAAAAAATTGAAGAAATATTTACCGGTGAAAATGGACTATTTAGTCGATTCACCAAAATTGGATCAGACATTTCTGACGGGCTAGTAACCGGTATAAATAACAAATGGGACGAAACAAAAAAGGCGGTTACAAGTTTAGGCACAAGTGTCAGCAATTGGTTTAAAAGCACGCTGGACATTCATTCACCGTCGCGTGTTTTTGCTAAATTTGGCGGTTACACTGTTGATGGCTATATACACGGTATAGAGCATAATCAAATCGACGCATTGCGTTCAATGAGCCAACTCGGCACTAATATTGGGAATCGTTTTAAAAACTCGCTGGACATTCATTCGCCATCGCGTGTTTTTGCTAAATTTGGCGATCACACTGTTGGCGGTTATATCAATGGAATAGATCGCAGCCAACCAAGTGTGTTGCGCTCAATAACGCGGTTTGCTGACAACACAATGGCCGCCGGCGGAAAACTAAATGACAGCGTCATTATCGACCAGCGGCGCCCCATTGGTTATGCCAGCGGTAACTCACAATATTACATAACGGTAAACGCCGCCCCGGGGATGAATGAGAAAGAAATTGCACGCCAAGTTGCTCAAGAAATTGAGCGACGCGACCGCAATCAATCCGCGCGTTACCGATCAAGCTTGAGGGATATAGATTAATGATGATGTGTTATGGTTTTTTTGTTTTCAGCCTAAAAACAATACCTTACCAAACTCAAGAGGAAAATAAAGACTGGCGTTTCCCGAGCAATTCACGGGTAAACCAGCGATCAGCATTGCAATTTATCGGCAGGGACAACGAAACTATAAACCTCTACGGAGTGTTATACCCAGAGCTTACCGGCGGTCGGCTAAGCTTGGCTTTGTTGGAGCGGATGGCCGATCTTGGCTACGCGTGGCCATTAATAGAGGGCACGGGTATACCGCTCGGGTTTTACGTTATGACAAACCTAAAAAAAACAAAAACAGAGTTTTTTAAAGATGGTGCACCCCGAAAAATTGAGTTCACTATATCGCTAACAAAAGTTGATCCGCCTGATTGGTTACCATTTGCCGACATTATAGGGATGATATGAAACAACCTGCTTACACGATTAAAATTGACGATAAAGACATTACATCAAACTTTGATAAAAGGCTGATGTCAATGCATATTACTGACAATCGCGGGTTAGAGGCCGATACAATATCGATTGAATTGGATGATAGCGACGGTAAACTGGAATTACCAAAACGCGGCATACAGATTAGTGTTTCACTGGGTTGGGTTAATGATAGCGTGATATTACAAAACATATTTACTATTGACGAGTGCGAGCACTCGGGCGCCCCAGATGTTTTATCAATACGCGGTAAAAGCGCTAATTTACGCGACTCATTAAATGAGCGGCGCGAAAAAAGTTATAGTAATAAGAGGCTTTGTGAGATAGTCGCAGAAATTGCGCGACGGCACGATCTTCAATACAAAATTGATAAATCGGTTGCCGATGAATTTGTTATTCACATCGACCAAACTAACGAATCAGACGCGTCCTTCTTAACGCGATTGTGCAATGATTACAACGCTGCAGCAACATTAAAAAACGGCATGTTAATCATATTTATCAAAGGGTTGGCGAAAACTGTCAACGGGCAAAACATCCCGTCAACAACAATAACTCGAAAGGCGGGCGATCAACACCGATTTGCTATTGCTGATCGCAATGCGTATACCGGCGTCCGCGCATATTGGATAGATTACAGATCGCCTCAAAAACAACGCATCAACGCAAAACGGAAACCCAAGACAAAAACTAACAATCCAAACAAGAAGGATGAAAACGGAATTTTAGTTGGAGCTGAAGGCAACGTAAAAGTATTGCGGCATACATACTCATCAAAACAAAACGCACACAGAGCCGCCCGCAATGAATGGTATAAGCTCCAGCGAGGTGCCTCGCAGTTTAGTATCTGCCTGGCAGAAGGGCGACCTGACATTTACCCAGAAATGCCCGCCTCGGTAGAGGGATTCAAAAAAGAAATTGATTCAACTCTCTGGACAATAACTCGATGCACTCACAGCCTTGATTCGTCCGGCGGGTATACTACGTTTGTAGAACTAGAAATAAAACTAGACGATGATGAAAAACCTGCCGAGGAATAAGACGGATAACGCTTTGAGATAAAACAAAATTATGTTAAAATTATGTTTAATTTAGTCTAGCAACTAAAGAGGTAAAAACGCAATGAGATGCCCCCACTGTAGATCAAAAACAACAATACGTACAAGCGAAGAAATCAGCCCGCTCACACGCAAACAATATAGACAATGCTCTAATATTTATTGTTGTCATTCATTTGTAGTTCTGCAATCTGTTTCCGCTACTATTGTGCCGAGCGCCATCCCTGACCCAGCCGTAAACATCCCCCTATCGACACGCACTCACGCAGCATAAAAATAAAAAGCGGGTTGCCCCGCTTGCGTAATTTAGTCATTTTTAGAATCGCTATTATTCTTAATTAATGACAGCAATTCATACAACAAACAAAGCCCTATTTTTACGTCATTATTTGACAATTCCGCATCAATCATCAACCGGTTTATAAACTCCGCCTGCTCTATTTTAATATCGTTATTTATTATTTCTCTCATATCCAACTCCTGTATAACTGTATTTATATACAGTATATTTACACTTATATTAGTTATCAAGAAAAATTTGGATTATACGCGTCAATGCTTTGTTTTTTAGGCAGTTAATACATGAAATTAGGTAAAAATATTCTAGTATAAATAATCAAATTATAAAAACTGGGAAAAAAGAAAAAATAATTGTTGGCATGGTCGCAATTGCGACCTATAATACACTCATAGATTCGGAACTGGTTCGAATCAACCCTAGAATAAGAGGAAATAAAATTATGTTAACTATTACATTAAATAAAAAAGATTTTGCACACAAAGATTTCATTGTTGATTTTTTAGAAAATGAAATAAGAGATTTAGCACTATCGATTGATTATAAAATTGTTGAAGGTGAAGGCGCCAGCGTTGATTATCCGCATGATGAGATTTTTGCATCGAAAGTTTTTAGCGTTTTAAATCGCGCAATCGATACCGTAAATGGAAATATTTATCATGACTAATGTCGAATTAAAGGCGCTTCGGCGTCTTTTTTTTCTAGATGTGTCCGAAGCGGCTCAATTTATTGGTGATTGCCACGTTCGTACATGGCAAAGATGGGAGCAGGGAACAAGAAAAATCCCAGAAGATGTAATAAAAATGATGAATCTTCTTAAAGAAGATCGACAAGAAATATTAGCTATGATGCTTAATAAAACATATAAAGATATTACAACTAATGACTTGCTAAATGCTAGATTAGTAGAATCCGTTAAGGCTGAACTTTTAGCTAAAAACATTATTGGATTATAAATCATTTTTTCAGCGTCAAATCTACAAAAATTGTATGGCTTATGTTTGATTGTTTTTATCGAATAAAATTTTTATAAAAAAGCTTGACTTCTTAAGAGTTAAATAGCGCAAAGTACTCAGAATGGTATTTAATTTAAGTTTTAGAATATCACTACTGAATAAATGGAAAAGCCCAATTATCAACCGGGCTTTTTTTGTATGTTGTGTTTTAAGACAAAACCTACCGCCATTTTACCGCCATTTGGTATTATATGATAATTTTAACAGAGGTGATGAGTTGCGTAATTAATTGATTATTAATGATAAAATGGTGGGTTGTGAGGGGATCGAACCCGCGACCAATTGATTAAGAGTCAACTGCTCTACCGACTGAGCTAACAACCCATTTAGTTAGTGGGGATATTCTATATAACTTTATATTCTAATGCAAATCCTCTATTCTCAAATTAATATAATTGTCAGAATGAAAACTCATTTACAACTAAACGGTAACATGTAAACCAACGATACCGATAATAATCACACTCAGACCAAATATTCGAGTGAAATTCTTCGGTTCATTGAAGATAAGCATATTAGCCAAAACCGCACCCGAAGTACCTAACCCTACCCACACTGGATAAACTATACTTAAATCCAGATACTTGAGTGAAAAATAAAATAGTATAAATGAAACAAAAAAACCGCCCCAATAAAACATTAATCGCAACAAGCTTTTTTGTTGCGAGTATAGCTTAAGACCTATAGCGCCAATAACTTCGAAAATTGCAGCAGTTAAAATAAATAACCATCCCATATCTCAATCCAAATTTTAGTTAATTAGCTATCAGCTCGTTTTAATTGCACAACACCAATGATAATTAATGCTACAAAAAATATTTCAATCAGTTTAATTTGTTTGCCAAATACAACCATATCAATCAGTAATGAGCCAATCGCGCCAACACCAGAAAATATTGCATAGACAGTACCTGTAGGAATAGTCTTACATGCATTAGTTAAAAACGTAAAATCAACAATAATGACAAATACAACAATCACCCAATGCCACCACTGGCTCGCAGTAGTAAAACCAAATACCCAACACAATTCAAAAAAGCAGGTGAGAACAACAAATACCCACTCTTTATTCCTGCTGTACATAATGACCTCATTATTTTTTTATTTTTTGTTTATATTGCTTAATTTTATTATTTCATTAATGTGCTTAATGAAAACAAAAGACGGTTCGCAAACTAAAACATTTGCCACCTAAAGATTATGATGTTTATGCAGAGAAACAGTTCAACCTTATATATAATATCGATAGTTTCTGAAACACTTTAATGCTATTTCTTACTATTTATTAACAATTCTATAATGACGGATGAAAAATGGCAAGCCTAGAATTATTGATAATTGTATGCTTTTAAATAACTTTCTCAAAAATTGAGAGAAAATCCGAAATAAAATTAATCCATTTAACTTAAATCAATTACCAAAAATGATAACTTAATTTAGCTTAGATCCTATCCTTAATCCCAGCAAATGATCAATCTTACTCAGCGTGTAATTAACGAATAAAAACTATCTAATTTTAAAAAAAAGTTGAGGAAAGGGGTTTTTTTTCAATTAAATCAATATAGAATACGTCTCTTAGTATTTTAATTCATTTTAAATCAAAATAATTCAAGTACTTTAAGTGTAACTTATTTAATATTTATATTAGAAAATAAGTCAGATAAATCAAAAAGGAATAGACAATGTCAAATAAATCGGACAATGAGTTTAAAGTCGGAATAAAGGCCTATGTGTCACTAGTTGTTGCCATACTGTTTTTTTCCGGGCTATTTTATAACGTGGATGGAAAAGCTTGGTTAGGTGCCTTTGATTTTACTAGCTTAAGTGGTAAATTTGGTACGATGCTTCACCCTGAAAAAAATACTTTTGTTGGTGAAGGTGGAAATAGCGCCAGAGCCGGCTTTATTTTTGCCTTATCACTAATACCGACAGTGATGCTTGCGTTAGGTGTTTTAGAAATTTTTACCCATTACGGTACAATTCGTGCAGCTCACAAACTATTAACTCCCCTTCTTAAACCTATTTTAGGGGTTCCTGGTAAAACGGGTCTTGCGTTAATTACTGATTTACAAAGTACTGACGCTGGAGCCGTATTAACTAAAGAGTTGTATGATGAAAAACAGATCAGTAAAAAAGATCTTATCATTATCAGCGCCTGGCAATATTCAGGAGCGGGCTTAATTAATAACTACTTTTCTATTGGTTCTGCGCTTTTTGCTTCAATGACTGTCGCAATATTTACACCATTGGTCATTATGATTGTATTGAAATTCGTTGGTGCAATTTTAGTACGCATGATTTTAAATTCAATTTATAAAAAGGATTTTATCAATGAATAACTCAACCAATCAAAAACAGACTAACAATCCATTAGATATTTTCGTTATTGGTGCTCGCAAAGGTTTCAATATTGCAATAAACAATTTAATGCCCAACATTATTATGGCATTTGTCATCACGGAAATATTAAAAAGATTAGGTTTGATGCAATTAATCGGTGAAGTATTTGCACCCGTTATGGGGCTATTTGGTTTACCGGGTGAAGCTATAACGGTATTGTTGACCGCTTGGCTATCAGCTTCAGCAGGTACGGGTGTTGCTGTAAATTTAATTTCTGGCGGTATTTTAAGTGGTGTTGATATCACGATCTTAGCACCAGCTATCTTCTTAATGGGCTCACAATTACAATATATGGGACGTTTATTGGGTGTTGCTGATGTACCTAAAAAATATTGGCCACTATTAATGCTTAACAGTATAGTTAATGCTTTAATTGCGATGATCATCATGCGATTTATAGTGTGATAAAGGAGATATCTATGTCTAATGTACTTGAACATTACCACTATTTACATCAAATTCCTGAGTTGGGTTTTGAAGAATTTAAAACCTCAGCCTATATCGCGGATAAACTTGAAGCTGCTGGCTATAAAGTCACGCGAAACATTAACAATACCACAGGTATTGTTGCTGAATATGACAGTGGAAAACCCGGCCCGGTTTTAGCATTACGAGCTGATATGGACGCTCTAGGTCATATCATTGATGGTGAACACTGTGCGAGACACACTTGTGGACATGACGGTCACTCATCAATGTTATTAACTGCAGCCCAAGAACTCATTAAAGAAGGTAA
This sequence comes from Gilliamella sp. wkB195, assembly GCF_001690445.1. Taxonomy (NCBI): domain Bacteria; kingdom Pseudomonadati; phylum Pseudomonadota; class Gammaproteobacteria; order Orbales; family Orbaceae; genus Gilliamella; species Gilliamella sp. wkB195. The sequence continues at coordinate 13,137 of NZ_LZGP01000032.1, read as the reverse complement.
TATAAAAAAAGGAAAATTAAAGCTAATTTTTCAACCTGCTGAAGAGTTAGGTTCAGGTGCTTTAGCCATGATAGAAGGCGGTGCTATTGACGATGTTGATATGATTATTGGCTTACATGTACGTCCTAAAGATGAATGCCCAAAAGGCTGTGCATCAGCTGCCATGTTTTATTCAGCCTCAACGACAGTTGAAGTAAATATTCATGGTATTCCTGCTCATGGTGCAAGACCACATTTAGGTGTAAATGCATTAGATGCTGCAACTATGGCAATTCAAGCTGTGAATACTATTCATCTAGCGCCTAGCTTAACTTATAGCGTGAAAGCAACGCGTTGTATATGTGATGCAGGTGTAACGAATGCTATTCCATCAGAGGCCTATGTTTGTTGGGATTTAAGAGCCCCAACTAATCCTGCTATGGATGATTTAAAAGCAAAAACACTTAAAGCAATCGAACTCAGCGTTGCATCAATTGGTGCTAAAGCTGATATCAAAGTATCAAAAGAAATACCAGCAGCTGAAATTGATGATGAAGTCACAAAAATTATTGCTGAATCTATTATAGATGTGCTTGGCAAAGATGGATTAAAAGATCCTATTTTTACCCCAGGTGGAGAAGATTTTTTCAATTATCCTCGTGAAAGAGATGTAAAATCAGGTTTTTGGGGATTGGGTGTTGACTTAACACCAGGTCTACATCATCCAGATATGACTTTTGATACATCAGCATTAGAAAATGGTGTAAAAATCACTAAAACTTGTGCTTTAAAAGTTTTGGGTTAAGTAAATTATTCCGCCGAATATTTCGGCGGTTTCTTGAAAGGCTTATAATGATTTACGATAGGCCACAATATCATCAATTGTAACTACTGGTAACTGATGCTTTTTAGCAAATTCGACAACTTGTGGTGCTCTAGCCATTGTTCCATCATCATTCGTTAATTCACAAATTACTGCTGCTGGTTTAAAGCCCGCTAATGAAACTAAATCAACAGAGGCTTCTGTATGACCTCGACGACTCAAGACACCATTCTCTTTTGCGACTAATGGAAAGACATGACCTGGATGATTTAAATCACTTGGTTTTGCATTATCTGCAACCGCAGCTTTTACCGTAGTGACTCTGTCCGCAGCCGATACGCCAGTTGTTACGCCTTTCGCAGCTTCAATAGTAATAGTAAAAGCGGTCTGGTTTTTACTGGTGTTGTTAGCAACCATCATTGGTAACGCTAATTTATCGCAATAGGATTGTGGCATACATAGACAAACTATACCACTTCCATATCGAATCGTTAGTGCCATTTGTTGTGTTGTAATTGTTTGTGCTGCCCAAATAATATCGCCCTCGTTTTCGCGATCTTCATCATCTAGCACTAATACGCCAGATCCAGCTTTGATTGAAGCGATCGCTTTTTTGACACGCTCGATGGGTGTTCCGAATTCATTTAAGTTAAACTGATTCATGGTAAATACCTATCCTGTTTTATTAAACTAATTATATTTATTCTTAATAAATATGAATTCATTAAGTTATAAATATATTAAATACCAGAATCAGGGCAAGTGCTTGACCATAGTGATTTTGCTATAGCGCAAATATAGAAAAGATAAGCTACTCTCTTTCATCCAGACTTTAACTGTCGGCTTTGGAATCTCACCAAATCTGCTAGTCCTTAATAAAATCTATTTTATTAAGCGCTCGTGGGCTATACCACCGGTGGGGAATTGCGCCCCGCCCTGAGAATTTTTTGTCAGTGAACTGACTTCAAACACTATAATATAATTCAATAAAAAAAACACGTATATTTTATGAGGATAAATAAATTGCCGCATAAAGCGGCAATTTTTGATGAGGCAATTAATGCATTCGAATTTCACGCAAATGCCGTTTTTCAGCTCGACGCATCCAAAGCCATGAAATGAAGCCAATAATACCAACAATTAATAAAATAATTGTCGCTAAGGCATTAACTTGAGGATCAACCCCTAATCGGACTTTAGAAAATACCAGTTTTGGTAACGTCATCGCACCTGGCCCTGTCACAAAATTAGCGATAACCACATCATCAAGTGATAAAGTAAATGCCAATAACCAACCAGATACAAGAGCTGGAGCAATCATAGGTAACGTTATAATGAAAAATACCTTTAATGGATTAGCACCCAAATCTAATGCCGCCTCTTCAATTGACCTATCTAACTCTCGTAATCTTGCGCTAATAACGACTGTCACATAAGCGGTACAAAATGTTGCATGAGCGAGCCAAATAGTAATTGCACCTCTTTTTGTTGGCCAACCAAGTACTTGTCCCATTCCAACAAATAACAATAGTAATGCCAAACCGGTTATTACATCTGGCATAACTAGTGGTGCCGTTGTCATAAACGAAAACAAATTAGATCCTCGGAACCGTCTATATCGTATTATGGCGTAAGCAGCTAAGGTACCAAGTACAATTGCTAATGATGCAGCACCAGCAGCAATAGAAAGGCTCAATCCTACCGCTTTAAGTAAGGCTTCATTGTGGATCAATTCAAAATACCATTTAGTTGAAAATTCAGACCAAACAGTTACAAGTCTTGAACTATTGAAAGAATAAACAATCAAAATGATCATCGGTATATATAAAAAGGAAAACACTAATAATAGAATTAATCCTTTTAAAAATTTACCTAGCAATGATATCGTTACAATAATTGTCAAAATAAGACTGAAGACAAAACATCCCACATATAAGCTACTACTACTTAATAAAGCAAAACCAGATGCTGAAATCAAAACCGATAGCACCAATGAACCTAAAAATGCGGAGATAAAAACAATCAATGCTGATCGCACGATTAATGGTAAATTATTCATTTATTTACCCCCCATTTGTCGGTTTTGGAATTTGTTAAAGTAATAGATAGGGACAATTAATATCAATAACATCACTGTTGCGACAGCTGATGCGGCTGGCCAATCGTGATTATTAAAGAATTCAGCCCATAGCTGAGTACCAATCATTAGACTATCTGAAGGCCCTAACAGTTCAGGGATTACATATTCCCCAACCGCCGGAATGAATACCAACATGGCTCCAGCAATAACACCATTTTTAGTTAATGGTACGATAATCCTAAAGAAGGTTTTGATTGGCTTACAGCCTAAATCTAATGCTGCTTCAATTAGGGTTGAGTCGACTTTACTTAATGATGTGTAAATTGGTAACACCACAAACGGTAAGTAAGAATATACAATACCGATATAAACAGCTAGATAAGTTTTCATAATGATTAGCGGTTGATCAATAACACCTAACCACATTAAGAAATGATTTAACAAACCATTAGGATTCAATATTCCAATCCACGCATAAACACGAATTAAAAATGATGTCCATGATGGTAATATAATCAACAATAATAAAATATTTCGAGTAGATGGTTTGCATTGCGATATAGCCCATGCTAATGGATAACCAATCAAAATACATAATAATGTCGAAATTGCAGCCACTTTCAATGACTGTAAATAGGAGTCTAGATAAATAGTATCAGCTAATAAATTTAGATAATTACCAAAATTTAAAACAATATTTACCAGCCCATCTTCATAACTAAAAAGTTCAGTATAAGGAGGAACGGCTATCGCCACTTCCGAAAAGCTGATTCTAAATACGATTAAAAATGGTAATAAAAAGAGTAACAGCATCCAAAAGTAAGGAATCGCGATAACTAACAAACGACCATATAATGTCATTAAGTCGGAATCATCACGTTGTTGTCGCATCTTTTTATAAGCATAATAGATAGCAACCAAACCGACTAATTCAGGTATATATAAAATACTACCAGCTATTATCAACCGATAAGCAAATTTAGATGGTTTATAATGCGCTAAATATGCACCTAAACATGATAATAAAAAGCTTAATACCATTGATGTAAATAACGCATCTAAAAAAAGATTGTCAAATGCATTTGTTGTTACAAAACGTAAATAAATACCGAGTAACACCAAGGCATTTAATAACAAACCCCATATAATGGATCGCATCAATATATCCTCTTGTGTTTATTCAGTAAGCACAACACAACTATCGATTTCCCAACTAAGGTTGACAATATCACCCCAAGTAGGCATACCTTTACGATAGCGATGTTCGTTTTGTAGCTGTGCAATAATTATCTGACCACTTTGCAATTTTACGTGATAAATTGAAAGATCGCCTAAATAAGCAATTTCAACAACTTCACCAGTTGCAACGTTATAGGCATCTTCAGCAATTTCATCACAAAGTTTGATTTTTTCAGGTCTTAAGGCAACTTGAATTGGAACACCTTCGACAGCGGGTGAATCATAATCAACTTTTAAAGAGTGCTTAATCATAGGACAACTAATAATTAATCCATCTTCTAATGTTTCTTGTAAAATGCCATCAAATACATTTACTGAACCGATGAACTCAGCGCTATAACGACTATTTGGGTGCTCGTAAATCTCTTCAGGCTCACCAATTTGCACAAATTGACCTTTGTTCATAATCGCAATGCGCCCTGCCATTGTCATAGCTTCTTCCTGATCATGGGTTACCATTACACAGGTCGCACCAACTTGTTCTAAAATGCTAACCACTTCAAGTTGCATACGATCACGAAGTTGTTTATCCAAAGCGCCCATCGGTTCATCTAATAATAGAAGTTTTGGTCTTTTGGCTAGACTTCTTGCTAAAGCAACTCGTTGTCTTTGACCACCAGATAGTTGATGAGGCTTACGTTTACCAAATTGCTCCATGTGTACAAGCGCTAACATCTCTTCTACACGCTGTTTAATGTCGCTTTTAGCTAATCTATCTTGTTTAAGACCAAAAGCAATATTTTGCTCAACCGTCATGTGAGGAAAAAGAGCATACGATTGAAACATCATATTAATTGGACGATTGTAAGGAGGAACTTGTGATAAATCCTTACCATCTAAAATAATTTGTCCGGATGTTGGTTGTTCAAACCCTGCAAGCATACGCAATAAGGTCGATTTACCACTACCCGATGCACCTAATAAGGCGAAAATTTCCCCATCATAAATGGTTAAATTTACATCATCGACGGCATAATAGTCGTCATTAAAAACTTTAGTTAAATTTTTGATCTCCAATAATGGAGTTATCATCTTTTTTTTAGGCTGTACCTGATTTGTTGTTTTATCGTTCACACTTTTTTCCTCATAACAACAAGCCAAAAAAAACGAGACGGAAAGGTTATTAAACCTCTCCGCCTAGAATATATAAGTCAATAATTTGACGTTCAAACGGTTATTTACCCGTTTTAAGTTTTGTCCATGTGCGAGTAATCACACGTTCGAGCTTAGGATCTTTTACTGTAAGGGTAAATAATTTTTCCATAACTTCTGGTTTTGGATAAACTGCAGGATCATTTTTCACTGCTGGTCTTACAAACTGATCGTTAGCCGCTTTATTTGCACTAGCAAAGTTAACATCATTAGTTACCTGTGCAGCAATTTCTGGAATCATAACGAAGTTTAAAAACTCGTGAGCTTCATCAGGATTAGCTGAATCTTTAGGAATAGCAAATGTATCAAAAAATACTAATGCACCTTCTTTAGGAATATGGTAGCCAATATGCACACCATTATTTGCTTCGTTAGCTCTGTCACGAGATTGTAATATATCACCTGACCAACCTAAAATTACACAAATATCACCGTTAGCTAAATCAGTTATATATTGTGATGAATGGAAATAACGAATATTTGGTCTTACTTTCTCTAACAACTCGTAAGCGGCACCAGTATAATCTTTCGCATCAGTACTGTTCGGATCTTTACCTAAATACCTAAGTGCACTCGCAAAGATTTCAGTTGGCGCATCTAAGTAAGCAACACCACAATCTTTAAGTTTTTCCATATTTTCAGGTTTAAAGACTAGATCCCAACTATCAACTGGAGCATTATCGCCAAGACGTTCTTTAACTTTATCAATGTTGTAACCAATACCTGTTGTCATCCATACATAAGGAATTGCATATTTATTATCAGGATCATGGTTCGCCATTAATTTCATCAAATTAGGATCAAGATTTTTCCAATTTGGTAATTTACTTTTATCTAATGGCAGATAGATATCAGCTTTGATCTGTCTTGCTAAAAAACTATCAGAAGGTGAAACTACATCAAAACCAGAATGACCGGCCATTAATTTACCTTCAAGTGCTTCATTAGAGTCATACACATCATAAACTAATTTGATACCAGTCGATTCTTGAAAATCAGTGATAGTATCGTTACCAATTTGACCTGCCCAATTATAAAAATGCACAACGCGATCTTTAGCTATAGCAGATTGAGATAATGCTAGTGAAACACCAGCTATGATTGAAAGAATTGTTTTACGTTGAGTAAACATGCTCACCACTTCTCCTCTAGTTAGGGATATTACATGTTAGACACAAGCCCATTGTGAAACACAACGGACCCCCAAATTTTACCATTATCTTAATTAACGGCGAAACCGAGGTAATCAGGCAATTACGAGTCATTAATTGAATTAATGAACAAGTAGAGCTAACCTTGCATTACGAGGGATAAAATACCTTTTTTTTTACAGATGTCTACATAAAAAATCAAATAAACTTAGATTAAGGACCGAATGACTATATTTTAATCAATCAGCCCTTTGTTAGCGAGCTATTAACAATTAATTAACGTTTTTTATTCGGCAGTGGCTTGCAAAACTTTTGAATCTGGTTGCCAAATTCTATATTTAACTGTTACATCGTTTGGTACATAAAATACCAATGGTAACTGACTGTTATAATTTAATAAACCTAAATTATGTCTGATTGTAACGAACTGGTTTTTGTTAGCACTTTCAGGGCAAGCCATCATGGTTGAAAGCGTTCCTTTAACTTCTTCAACTTCGTAATAAGAATATCCCCATCCTTTAAGCTCTTTTTCTTTAATTACCCCACCTAAATTATGTGCATTACAATCTACATTCATATCTTTACCAACTAATATTTCTACTTTTGCGTTAGCTTCATCTTTTAAGCTAGGAAGATGAATCACATAACGCGTAGCACCGACTTTAGCGTTAGGATATGGCGCGATTTCATTCAATTTTTGCGCAACTTGAGGGACTTTTTGTGTATTTGCACACGCTGATAATGTTACACCCATCAAAACTAACAACATTAATTTTTTCATTTTATATCTCCAAGAAAATTGTCTAATTGATACGACATCGTATGCTTTTCAAAACATAATGCGTATAATAACATTATCTAGATTAAAGAATATGAGGTAAAAATGCCAGCAGAAAAAAAAACCGATGATTTACTAAAGCTAATTTTAAATCTATTACTGATAGGTTTACTTATAACAGTAACTTATCGAGTGATAGAAGTATTTTTGTTTGGCTTTTTTTGGGCCGTTATGGTGGTTATTGCTACTTGGCCATTAATGATAAAAATCCAACAAAAGTTGTTTAATAAACGTTGGTTATCACTGTTAGTTATGGCATTAATATTGGCATTTGTTTGTGTCATTCCTTTTCTTCTCATCATTAGTAGTGTCGCTCAAAATGGGCATTACCTTATCGAATGGGTTAGAAACCTATCTCATAGAGAATTACCTACTTTTGACTGGTTAATAAACGTTCCTATGTTTGGTGAGGAGCTACACCAAAAATGGCTCGAAATTATTAAAACCGATGGGTCGGAATTAGTATCTGATATTCAACCCTATATTGGTACAATGATTGGCTGGCTATTAGAACAAGTCACCAACATTGGCGTTTTCATATTCCATGCTGGTGTGATGATTATATTTAGTTTATTGCTATTTCTTAAAGGTGAAAGCATTACTAAATATGTTTATGTTTTAGCTAATCGTTTATCTAAACAATATGGAACAACTACCGTTACATTGGCTGGTCAATCTATACGAGCGGTTGCATTAGGCGTGGTTGTCACCGCCATTACATTAGCTTTAATTGGTGGCTTAAGCTTTATTATTACCAAAATGCCATTTCCAGGCATATTAACCCTCGTTTTATTCATCTGCTGTGTTGCTCAAATTGGACCAGTTATCGTAATGATTGGCTGTATTATTTGGCAATTTTGGGATGGTCATATCGTATCAGGTATTGTATTAATTGTAGTTGCCATCATATTAACCACACTAGATAGCGTAATGCGAGCATATTTGATAAAAAAAGGGGCCGATCTACCTTTCTTACTTATACTTTTTGGTGTAATTGGAGGTATTCTGGCTTTTGGTATTATGGGACTATTTATTGGTCCAGTCGTTCTGGCATTAAGCTATAAAATTATTCAAACTTGGGTTAATGAACAATCTTAAATATTGAGTTAATAGACTGAATAAAAACAGATTAATTTAAACATAGGATAACCTATGAAAAATAGGAGTGTTATTTTCTGACATAAATTGTGATATTCTACACTTTGTGTCAGTTTTAATGATATTTAAATCATGCGAATACCATTTATTAAATACAACCATCAAAAGCATCTAAATGAATTAGCAAAACTTCAGCAAAATGCTGAGCAATATCATATTGTATACGATCCAAAATCTTATCGAATTACATTGCTTGAGCATATCATGAAAGCTAAGCACCGTATCTACATTGTTGCACTTTATTTAGAAAAAGATGAAGCCGGCCGTGAGGTACTTGATGCACTTTATCAAGCAAAAACCGCGCGCCCAGATTTAGATATCAAGATTTTTGTTGATTGGCATCGTGCTCAACGTGGACGAATAGGTGAAGATAAAGCCCAAACGAATGCTCGGTATTACTATGATCTAAAACAGCAACATCCAAATATTGATATTCCTATTTATGGGGTGCCCGTTAATCGCCGTGAAGTACTTGGTGTACTGCACTTAAAAGGTTTGATCATCGATGACACCGTCATTTATAGTGGTGCGAGTATCAACAATGTATATTTACATAAACTGGATAAATACCGCTATGACAGATATCACTTTATAACCAATAAAGCGCTATCTGACACCATGGTCAATTACGTCAATGACAATTTCCTTTCTGCTGAAGGTGTGCAACGTTTAGATGTTAGTGAACATAAAACTCGCAAACAAATTAAACCAGAAATTAAAGCGTTACGTCAAAATCTTACTGACGCAAATTATCAATATGTGGCAGATACGAATAATGATACATTATCGGTCTCTCCAATAGTTGGTCTTGGGCGAAATAATCAGCTCAATAAGGTCATTCACCATTTAATAAATGTCACAAAACAAAAAATTATATTTTGTACTCCGTATTTCAATCTACCCAATATATTAGTGCGCGATATTATTCGCCTCCTAAGAAAAGGAAAACAAGTTGAGATCATTATTGGTGATAAAGTTGCTAACGACTTTTATATTCCAGAAGATCAGCCATTTAATATTTCGGGTGGACTACCCTATTTATATGAAATCAACTTAAGACGCTTTGTTGAACGCCTTCAAAATTTCATAGACAAAGAACAGTTAATCATTAGGTTATGGAAAGATGGCGATCAAACCTATCATCTAAAAGGTATTTGGGTCGATGATAGTTGGATGATGATCACAGGTAATAATCTTAATCCTAGAGCATGGCGTTTAGATCTGGAAAATGCAATATTAATCCACGATCCAAAACACGAATTACAAAAACAAATCAAACAAGAACTCGTCGCAATTCGAGAAAAAACTACTTTAGTTACACATTTTCAACAAATTCAAGCTAGCCTGTTCTATCCCAAAAATGTACATAAATTAATTAAACGATTAAGCCGAATTCGGGTTGATAGAATTATTAAACGCTTATTATAATTAGCAAAGTGATAATAAATAGCTACATTGTTACAAATAGCTTATATACAACTTAAATTTTATTTAGGTTCAACACCATTCTAGCATTTGAAGCACTAGTAGCAATAATATCAATGACACCAGAGCGAAGCGCACCTAAAATTGCTGTCGCTTTAGTGTTTTCTGATGCAATGGCAATAACACAAGGAATATTACGTAACTCATCAATACTTAGACCAATCACCCGATCATTCATAGTTGTATCAACAGGATTACCATTGATATCAAAAAAACCATAACCTGCAATATCACCAACTACGCCTTGATTTAAAGTAGCATATGTGACTTCTTGCGGGGTGAACCAGCCTAACTGTACCATGTAACAGTTTTCATTCATATCACCAATACCAACTAAAGCAATATCAGCTTTACTCGCGCGTTCGATCGTATCTTTAATAACCCTATTTTGCATAAACGCACGTTTCAGTTCACGATTCTCAACATAAGCTGGTGCATACAAAGTTTCGCTACTTGCGCTAAATTTTCTCGCAAGGCTACGGCTGATATGATCGGCATCAATAATCTCTCCAACTCGCTGAGTACCACCAATACCACAGATAAATTTACACTGTTTTTCAGGAAAAACGCCTACATGACTAGCAATTGCAGCCACATTACGCCCCTGTCCAACCGCTACCGTCATACCATTTTTCAGAGTACTGGATAAATAATTTGAAACAAGTGCCGCCACTTGTCGTCGTTGCTCATCCTCGTCTTGGTGATCTAAAGCAATTAACGCTCTTTTAATACCGAAATTATTAACGAATTGCTGCTCAATACGCGAGCTAAAAATCGGGTGATATTTGACATTAATCTCAACAATCCCCTCCGCTCTCGCTTTTTTTAGCAGGCGCCCCACTTTAATACGTGAAAGACCAAATCTCTTGGCAATCTCTTCTTGCGTTTGTTCATACTCATAGTAAGCAACGGCAATTTCAGTAAGTAGTTCTGACTCTTGTTTATCTTCAAATATATCCATTAGGCTTGCCTTTCATTATTAGCTTAGCTGATTGTTAATATATTACAAAATCCTCTAGCTTGCCATTCTCCATGTCTAATAAATGATTTCGCAATGTTTAGTTTATCGATTAATAATCTTTAATTTTCGAGATTTTCACTATCTTTATATAGTTAAATTATTATCAATTTAATCAATGCCGAACATAATTTAACATATATATTTTTCTTCATTAGGATGAGAAATAGATCTTGTTTGGTAATGGCAAATTGGTTGATGAGCTATTATGACTTAGCTAACTAGTATTTTATAGAAATAGAATAAAGCTACCTTCATTTATATAACAGCAGCTTGAGCTTAGACATCATTTTTCTTTAGCACGCTCATCAGTATATACAAATAGAGTAAAGTTAGATTTTAATAAAAAAATTCACTTTTTTAAGTTCAAAAACCCCGTTCCTCAACTTTTTTTCATACTAAAAAGGTTATCATACAGATTAATCAAACCCATGCGATGATTATCACATGGGCCTATATCTAATCGAATTTATGCGTTCTTACCAAGTTTCTTTACAAACTTCAAACGTTACTGAGAAAGGTGCACTAGGCCAAGGATTGTTATAAGCTTTAAAAATTCCACCATTTAACATAAATACAGCACGATGTACTTTTCCTTGCGGCTCCATAGTAAAATCAGAAACCCATGCAAGCCGTTGGTTAGTACCAGTAATTATTGCACTGGATGTAGGAAAATCAGATTTAGGATAATAATCAATAGCTAGCTGTCCCCATTCACCGTTTAAACCACCATTCATTTTTCTGGTCATCGCATTTCCGGTTTCTCTAAAACTTGCGTTAGTATTTGGGTTGGTTGCTTGAGGCGTATTAACCCAGTCAGTAAGCGTTAATTGATTTTGAATTCCTCCACAAAGATCATCTGAATATGTTAATGTCTGTTTTCCGGGTTTTGCCCAGAAATTTAAATCACTCCAAAATACAATCATATCAGATTGCCCGGTTGCATCTTTAGGCCATGCAAAAATTTGGATGGTTCTTTTTTTAGGTTTGCCATTAAAAGTTACAATACCAAGTTTATCAATTGAGATATTATTATCATCTGTTGAAAATAGATAATCTTGTTGTTCATTACTCATCCAAAGTTGGAATGATGCTCCTTTAAATGCAGTATGAGGAAAACGATTATTATGCCCAGCACTGGTATTAAGTAAAAATCCTAATTCAGGATGCCACTCATTTTTATTATAACCACCTCCATGTTTTGGATTAGGTGTAGGATCTATTGATGCTCCCCAACCATAACCACTAGGAGTGTCATTATTATATTGAGTCCAAGACCATATATTTTTATCCATGGTTGGATAAGTCCGAGCATAACACACTTGATTAATTTTGGATTTAAAATAATATGTTTTAAAAACATCGTTATAAATATGTTCTGACTCATTTGGCAGACCATATTCTGTTTGCACTTTTATATTCTTAATTGAAAGCTCTAATTTATAAGGTGCTTTGCAGGGATCTATTTTTTTAGTTAACTCATTTTCAGGTACTTTTTTATATTCCCCTAGCCCATTTTTATTACCACCAGGAACACTATAATACCAAGTAGCCGTTAATACGCCATCAGGAATACCTGTATCTCCATCTTCATCAAAAATACTGATATTGAGATTATTGGCGATATCCATCAAATTAACATCGTGACCATTGGCCTCAATAACTTTTTTTACTTCATGTGAACTCTCTTTTCCTTGAATTACCCAACTTATTTGGCTAAGAGTGGTATCCGGTTCCAATTTAAAATCGTTAATATCACTTTCTGAAGTGCGTAACCGACCATCAGGCATACTAACAACACTCAATTTTTCCTTAAAGCCAGTTGAATCAACCATTTCATCATTGACCGCTATCATTGGTGAATTACCATGAATCAATTGAGTCGTTGAGACGGGTAGTAATGCATTAATATTATTAACTAATGACAATAGTAAAATGCCCAATAAATAGTTTTGTTTATTTTTTAATACTTTATTGCCTAATATAGAAATTGAATTAAAGTATCCACTTTTTAATATTGCTAACCAGTTCAAGGTAAATCTCCTTTTTATTAACATGCTGTTGCAAATAAATATAAAAACACTCCTTTATATGTCCACTTTTGATACACTACCTCAAACAGCTAAACCGAATATAACTCATACAGTTTGTTATTATGAAATTGTTCTTTAAAGATCAGACATTAAAGCTATTAAATTTTAAAACGATCAAATT
>NZ_LZGP01000031.1:0-88897 GCF_001690445.1 Gilliamella sp. wkB195 | reverse complement strand
TTAAATCCCCCAATATTTTATGTTGATAATGGTTATCATTTTCACTATATTATTCTTCCAAAATTGAAAACCATGGTAGGTAAATTAAATCATGAAGAAAAATTTTATAAAAAGGATTAGCCTATTTTTACTATTATTTAGTATCAACAGTCTTCTCAATTATAGTTCAGCAAATGAAAGAATTGTTATTGCAGGAGGATCTCTTACTGAAATTGTATTCGCACTAGGTGCTGGAGATGATGTCGTAGGTGTTGATAAAACAAGCAGTTATCCTGAGAAAGTTAAACAATTGCCACAAATCGGTTATTGGAAATTATTAAATATTGAAGGTGTTTTATCGCTTAGACCAACCTTGTTTATAACATTAAATGATGTAGAACCTGATAATGTTATCGAAAAAGTGTCTGAGTCAAAAGTAGATGTATTAGCATTAAGGCGTGTACCTGGTACAATTGAACTGTTATACGAAAATATCAATAAAATTGCATCTAAATTAAATAAACAAGACGAAGGCAAAAAATTAATCAATAAAATTAAAGCCAATCTTGCCGACATTCAAGCCAAAATCGCAACTCACCCACAAAAAACAAAAGTTTTATCCCTAATGAGTATGGGTGGTTCCAATTCTGTAGCAGGAAAAAATACTACAATTGATGCATTAATCACTATCGCTGGTGGTGAAAATTTGGCAACGCATAATAGCTTCAAAAGTTATACTGCAGAATCAATTATAGCTATCAATCCAGAAGTTATCATCTTAAATAAATATTCTATTGATCAATTAGGTGGTTTAGACAAAGTCAATACTATTCCAGGTATTACTGAAACAAGTGCATTTAAAAATAATCGTATTACGGTTATAGATGATAGTTACTTATTTGGAATCGGGCCAAGAGTTGATGAAGCAGCAAAATTGCTTTTCCAAAGCTTTTACCCTGAATAAACTATTTTAATAATATTTTTATTAATTGAAGCAATAAATGCGCCATTAAACATATTAAGTTTGAAAGGATAAAAATGTGAATTTTAAATATTTAAAAAAGACAAGTTCATTAGCAATAGGTTTAACATTAGCACTACCTACTTTCGCTACTGATAAACATAATGATGAAAAAGACATTGATACTATTACTGTAACAGCTCATGAAGCAACAAAAAATCCGGGAATGAATACTGAAATTTCTGAGCAAGATATTCGCCGTGATGGAGGTACTAATTTTGGTACTATAATGCGTTATCAACCTCTAATTTCTGCCCCAGGAAGTATTTCAGGTTCAGGTAGTGGTAAAAGTAGTTGGGACCGTGGTGGGTTTACTGGATACAATATTCGTGGTTTAGATGCTAACCGCGTGTCAATCGATATTGATGGTATGCCTTTACCAATAGCTCAAGGTCGGGTTAACTCTGTTGGACGAGCGGGGTTTGGATCTTACGGTATTGGCCGAGATTATATTGATACCTATATGTACAATAAAGTTGATATTCAATCAGGAGCGACATCGGTTAGTAATGCAAATAATGCCCTAGGTGGCTCAGTTTCATTCCAAACTAAATCGGCAAGTTATTACCTCTATCCGGGTAAAACGACCTACTTTGGTTATCAAAATAACTATGATAGTTCAGATAGAAGTTTCCACCAGGGCTTAACTATGGCTGGTGGTGATGATTATCTAAATGGTATTTTGGTTTTAAGTCGACGCGATGGCCAGCAAACACGTAATAATGGAGACTCAATAAGTAGTTATCCAGAAAACTGGCACTCTAACTCGATTTTAGCTGGTTTTGGCTGGCAAATGACAGAAGAACATTTAATTAATACAACAGTTGATTACAATAATAAAACCAAAAATTCTCATTATGATACTTGGGATAAATACGGTAAAAAAGTTGAGTCACTTGATCATCAAAGAAGCAAAAACAATCGCTTTAATCTTGCGATTAAAGATCAATGGAAACCAACTGCTATAAGCTGGATTGATAGTTTAACTACTCAATTAAATTATCAACGAACCAATGTCTATGATAGTACCGATATTAGACATACAACTAAAGGTAATTTTAATACTCAAACAAATTACAATACAAAAACTTATAATTTTATTACTACTTTAGTTAAAAACTATGAAAATCAGAAAATTAGCGCTGGTTTAAATGGTAAATGGAGTGAAGATGAATCACCATTCTTTACTTCAGCCCAATCTCAAAATGGTAGAATATTTCCAGACGGAGATTACACTAAACCCCAAGCAGATAGTCGAAGTTATCAATTAGGGGGATTCCTCGAAGACAGAATTAGTTTTAATATTAAAGATAGTAATAATTTCTATCTAGTACCTGGTGTTAGAGTTATTTACCAAAATACTAAACCTCGTAATTTAGAAAATATGGCTGTAACAAACATCAATGGTAGCCAGTTAGGTAAACAATATAGTAGCAATAGTGATTTCCAAGTTTTACCTTCTATGTCATTTATGTATGATATTAATCCTGACTTCACTGCTTATTTACAATTCAAACGTTCCGCACAAATGCCAAATCAGAACCAATTATATGGATCTTATTTAGCGCATAGCAATATGTATGTACTTGTTGGTGATTCAAATCTTAACACTGAAACCAGTGACAATTTTGAATTAGGTTTGAAAGGACATCCTGTTTCAGGTGTAACTTTAACATCTTCAGCTTTTTATAATAAATATAAAAATTTCATCGCTTATACACGTTATAGAAAGAACTTTGTCGGAACAGGTAACCGAATTGTTTATCAAGCAGAAAATCGTGATAAGGCATACATCTATGGTGCTGAATTGAGCAGTGAATTCAATATCGGCAAATGGGTAGAATCTGCTAATGGCTTAAGCGCTAAATTTGCAATTGGTTATAACCAAGGCAAATCAAAATCAAGCTATTTAGGTGATAAATATATTGAAATGGATTCAATAGCACCAATGAAAAGTGTTGTCGGTTTAGCGTGGGATGATCCGAATAAATTTTATGGTGTGGCTGTTACAGCAACATTCCAAAAAGGTAAAAAAGCCGAAGCGACATCTAGAGAATCTTATGGTAATGATGGTAGACCACTTCCTAATTCTAAAGATGACTATTTTAGAATCGCCGGTCATGGCATTATTGATTTAACTGGTTATATTAATATTACTAAGAATGTTAAATTGAATGGTGGAGTTTATAATCTTACCGATCAAAAATATTGGGATTATCTAAGTAATAATAAATTATACAGCACATCAGATCATAAATATCTAAACATGTTTACTGCTCCAGGCAGAACATTCCAATTAGGTTTAGATGTTGATTTCTAGAATGATATATCATTTTTTCAAATAAATAACCCGCATCATGCGGGTTATTTATTCTATAGCCTTCTATAAAAGCTCCCTAAAGGTGTTTAGTTTTTTATTAAAATTAAAGTAAATTAGCATCAATAAATTGATAAAAAAATATCACATGTAATATTTACATGTGATAAAATTATGCTAATATAAGTTGTATAAAAAATTAAAGAATAACCAAAATTTATGAAAAAAACCAAAGAAGCTAAAAGCTCAGCATTTTATCAACAACAATACCGACAACGTTTAAGAGAACAGGGGTTGATAAAAAAAGAAGTTTGGATTTTGCCTGAAAATACTGCTGAGTTACTTGAAATCGAAAAAAAATTTCGTCAACCAGCTGTAGAAAATAAATCTTTTTTGTACTATGTGAAGGAAAACAATGAAATGAAAAATAAAGAAATCTGGAAAATTAATGACCTTTTCCAAGAATTAAATCAAACTGATTTAATCAAACAAGGTTCTGCAAGTATTGAAATAATTGATGGTGTCGATGCTTGTTTACATATCATTATGCATGACTATGGTGATTTACCACTTTTTTTAAGCGTTTCAAATCAGCAAATTATTGTAGAAGCACTACTTTGGCCAGTTTCACTAATCAAAAATCCTTCATCATTTAATGAAGAAATTCTGTCTGCTAGAAAACTATTTGCTTTATCAACTATAGCAATTGAAAAAACAGGAGATGGAGAAATCAATTACATTATGTATGGTGCACTTAGTTCATCCTCAACCTTAAACGATATTATTTATGAACTCGAAATGTTATCAGACAATGTGATCAAAGCGACTGAAGCTTATGAGCATTTCTTTAATATTGAATAGTTAAAGCGAATAGTTATAGAAGGAGTTAAATATGGTTATCTTCAAAAAATTAGTAACAGCATTACGTGGTGGAATAAATGAAGTTGGCGAATCAATAATTGATTCTCAAGCGTTACGTATATTAGACCAAGAAATTAGAGATGCTGATGAAGAATTAAGACAAGCTAAAGAATCATTAGCTAATATTCTAGCAGAACAAAAATTAGCAGAGAAACAAGTTGAATCAACAAAAGCTCAAATAACTGAATATGAAGCATATGCTATTAAAGCACTTGAAAATAACAATGAAGAGTTAGCTTTGGAAGTAGCGGAAAAACTTTCGGTACTCGAAAATCAATATGAAAATAACAAAAAGCAAGCTAACTATTTTGCTGAAAGTGTTAAAAATTTACGACAAACTATTTCACAATCTGAAATCAATATTCGTAATTTAAAACAACAAGTTGATATAGTTAAAGCTACTGAAAGTGTCCAAAAAGCACAATCTGCAGTAGCACAGCGTTACGGTAGTTCAACAGCTAAATTGCATACTGCACTCGATTCATTAGATAGAATCAAAAAACGTCAAGAAAAAGCTGCTGCCACTTTTGAAGCAAAAAAAGAATTAGCAGCAACTGAAAATCCTGATTCGCTTGATAGTAAATTAGAAGCGGCCGGTATTAAAGCTGGCAATAATAATGCAGCTTCAATTTTAGCTAGATTAAAAGAAAAACAATCGAATTAAAGTTTTCGCGTTTTAATATTTTTAAGTTAGAATAGCAAAAACAATTATAAAATAATTAATTAGTTAAAACTAGTTTGGATAGATGAAGGGAATATAATGGAACTGTTTTGGGGAATATTTTTTTCTTTTCCCGTAATTATCTTTAGTGCATTGTTAACAATCTGTATCTTATATTGGTTTGTTGCAGCATTAGGACTATTAAGCGTTGACTGTTTAGATTTTGATATCAGTGTCAATGATGTTTATAGTGATGTTCCATCTACTGGATTAGGTGGTTTATTAATGAAATTTGGCTTCAATGAAGTACCAATGACTCTCATCATCACATTGATCTCTTTAATTGGATGGTCAATTTGTTATTTTGCCTTTCGTCTATTAATCCTACCTTTGTATGATTTTGTATTTCTTTATTATTTAGCAGGGATAGCTCTTTTAATTATCTCATTTATTTTATCAGTCTATTTAACTGCTTTTTTTATTAAACCACTTCGTCCTTTATTTAGAAAGTTGATAATTAACCACAATCATAAATCATTGTTAGGGCAAGTTATCGAAATACGCTCAAGTACCGTAACCAGAACTAAAGGACAAGCTACCTGTGAAGATGGAGGAGCGGGCCTTATTTTAGAGGTAAGATGTGATGAATCTTATCAATTCAAGCGCGGTGATAAAGCCGTAATCCTTCAGTATGATGAAACAACAAATTGTTATGAAATAATTAGCCTAAAAGATTTTAATGGCTAATAGAAGTTAATTTGGAGAATAGAAAAATATGTCTTTAAGCAGTGATACTATAATGTTTTTTTTGGTAATAGTTGGAAGTATATTTCTTGTAATTGTCGGATTCTTCCTATTATTTAAGGCATTTTACATAAAGGTTCCTCAAGGTACGGCGCTTATTGTTAATGACATGACGTCAAAACCTAAAGTTCATTTTACTGGTGCATTGGTATATCCAATCATCTACAAAAAAGAGTTCATGAAAATTTCCTTGATCACTTTTGACGTAGAACGAAGAGGTAAAGATGGTTTAATTTGCCAAGACAACCTTAGGGCTGACATCTGCGTAGCCTTCTATTTACGCGTTAATGAAACAACAGAAGATGTTCTTAAAGTTGCCAAATCAATCGGTGTAGATCGTGCATCAGACCAACAAGCGGTAAGCACATTATTTAGTGCTAAATTTTCAGAAGCATTAAAAACCGTAGGTAAACAATTTGAACTTGCAAAGCTATTTGAAGATCGAATGAATTTCCGTGAACGTATCATTGATGTAATAGGTAAAGACCTTAACGGTTATGCCCTTGAAGATGTTGCTATCGATTATTTAGAACAAACTCCAATTAAATCACTCGACCCAGATAATATTTTTGATGCTGAAGGTATTAATAAAATTACAGCTATAACTGCTGTACATAAAGATGAAACCAATAAGCGAGAACGCGATTTAGAGTTAGCTCTTAAGAAAAAAGATACTGAAACTATCGAAGCTAAACTTGAATTAGAACGTCAACAAGCTGACGCTGAGGCTAGACAAAAACGTGAAATTGAAACTATTCGAGCTAGAGAAGCCGCTGAAACATTAAAAGTTCAAGAAGAAGAACGTTTGAAAGCTGAACAAGCTAGAATTCAAACCCAACAAGAAATTGAAGTAAGAGAAGAGAATCGTTTACGTGAAGTAGAAGTTGCACAGAATAACCGCCTAAGAGCTATTGCGATTGAAGAAGAACGTGTAATCCGAGCTCGTTCACTTGAAATTGTTGCTCGTGAACGTGAAGTTGAACTACAACGAATAGAAAAAGACAAAGTTGTAGAAGAGGAAAAGAAACAGATTGCTAATGTTATTCGTGAACGTGTAGCAGTTGAAAAAACAGTTGCAGTTGAAGAGGAAAACATTAAAGAAGTTCGTGAAGTTTCAAGAGCAGATCGTGAAAAACAAACAACAATTATTGAAGCTGAAGCTAGAGCTGAACAAGAGCTAGTTAAACAAGTAAAACAAGCTGAGGCAGATGAACAATCATCTAAACATCGCGCAATTGAAATCAGCACGATGGCTCAAGCTGAATTAGAAGCTGCAGCTAAACAAGCTGAAGCTAAAAAACAATTAGCTCAGGGTATAGAAGCCGAAGAAGCGGCAATAGGCCTTGCCGAAGCTAAAGTACGTAAAGCAAGAGCAGAAGCAGAAGAAAAAGAAGGTTTAGTCAAAGCAAATATTACAGCTGAGACATTATTAGCTGAAGCGAAAGGTAATCAAGAAAAAGGCTTAGCAGAAGCTAAAGTTATTGAAGCCAAAGCAATTGCAGTAGAAAAACAAGGTTTAACTGAAGCTAAAGTACTTGAGGAAAAACTTTCTGCTCAAGCTCGTGGTGATGAACGTATTGGATTTGCAAAAGCATCAGCAACAAAAGAACAAGGTCTGGCAGAAGCGTTAGTAATTCGCGAAAAATTAACTGCTGAGGCAAATGGTTTAGTAGATAAGTTCCAAGCAATGGGTACGATGAATGAACAATCGAAAAATCATGAGGAATTCCGTTTAGCGCTTGAAAAAGGTTTCGAACAAGCCATGGCTGCTATTGCTGCTAACAAAGAAATTGCTAGAGAACAAGCTGACGTGCTTGCTGCGGCATTCAGTAAAGCCAATATTGAAATTGTAGGTGGTAATGATAACTTCTTTAATAGCTTCTCTAAAGCAATTAGTGTAGGTAAAGCAATAGAAGGAACTGTTAATCAGAGCCCTGTACTACAATCTGCATTACAATCAGTACTATCTCGCTTATCGGGAGACAAAAACATAAACATAAAAGAGACTTTGCAAAACACTGATTTAAAAGCGTTAGCAAAACAATTTTTGTCATCCAATAATGAGAATGAATAGGTTACTATCAGAATAGTCATTTATCTATAATGTAATCAGTTTTAGGTAGGATTCATTTCCTACCTAAAACATTAGGTATTTCAGTATTATCTTCAACGAGTAAAACATGTCAGAAACCCAAGATCAGCAACAAACATCAATTGATAAAGCAGTCGCGGAAGGCGGAGCTTATGAAATTCTTCGTAAACGTTTAACCTCTTTAGGACAAGAACTTAATCAAAAGACAGAAGCTCTAAATCAGGAAAGGCTATCTGAGTTTGGTAAAAGTGACATGTCCATTATTAGCCGTATTCGTATTAGAACGGAAAATAACTGTGTAGCACGAGATATTGTTCGCTTTGGTGATTGGTTGTTGTTTGGTTATAACGTCTATTTAGGATTAAAAAAAGAAACCAAGATAGAAGATGTATTTTCACTTTATCAATTAGTGGAACGTGATAACAATTATGAAGCTGATCCGATTGATCTCTCAAATACATTCTTAAATATAGATCGATTTATACAAGACTTTAATGAGCTTTATACTTATTATAAAAATGCCCAGTTACTTCAGCTTGTTGAACGTGATGGAAAACTTCTTGCTAGTTTTCAAATTGGAGAACGAATTAGTGATATTCGTGTATTTCGATGGTCTATATCTAGCGATAAAAAAACAATCGAGTATATAGATAATCGAGGTGAGCGAGATATCGCACTACCACCTGCCTACGATTTTGAATGGATCGAAACAACACGTGAAGATATTGTTAATGGGCGATTTCCTCATATCAATGTTCTTGATACAGTATTTGTTGAAACCATTGGTGGTGACTTAACAATAAAGTGTGAAAATAATACTAATGATGGTTTAGGAATTTATCGAGAAGAGGTTGTTGATAAAAATCAATCAATTAATGATGCTAAAATAGAATATGCAAAAGTTGGTTCATTAATCCTATTGAAAATTCTCCCTTACCGCGAAGACAAATGGCGCTATTTAGTTTATAACTCGCTAATCCAGCAAGTCCATCGTATAGATTTTATTGGTCAATCATGTATTCAACTTCCAGAAGATCATGGAATTATATTTCCTGGGGGATACTACTTACAAAATGGAGATTATAAAACTTTTGACCAATCAATGTCAGGTATGCGTTTCAGACGAATTCGCCGTTCACCAAATGGTGAAGATGTTTTATATATTTTCTATGACCCAAGCAATGGGCGACTAGCACTGTTCAATTATAATATGATTGAACGCAAACTAGATAACCCAATTTTAGGTCATGGCTACGCCGTTTTTGAAAATGGTCGAATGGTCGTTTTTGAAGGAGAAAGTGATGAGCCAACTAGAGTTCATCCAATGCAAATTTGGCAAACTCCTTTTTATAGTGATGAATATGCAGCACAACAACCGACAAATAATAGCTTCCTCGGAAAAATAGGTAATGCTGAACTTGTTCGCGGAATTTCAGATCTGTATTTTATCTCGCGCGAAATCGATAACCAGGCAGTCTCTTCACAACTCTATAGCAAACTAAGTGAAGATACAAAACGGCTCTTTGATAATTACTTTTGGCTCAATGACGAGAAACACCTATCATTCTCCCCTATTCTTCGTAATATTTCACAAACGAGTGAATTAGTTATAGATGAGTATGAAAAAGTCGAAAGCATTCGACGTCAATCCGAAAGCGCTATGCGTGAGGCAATTTCTAATCAACAAGATTTATTAACCAAGCTTTACCCTGATAGCTGGCAAGAAACACAAGAATTTGTTGATGCATTAAATGCAATAAAATTACAACTTGGCAGTTTAGTCACATTAAGAACTTACCGATACATTGATTTAGACCAAATCGATGAAATGGAAAATAAACTAAAAGCTAGACAAGCTGAGGTTTCATTAGCTACTGCTGAGTTTTTAGGAAGTGATAAAGCATTAGAGCCATTCAATGTAAAAATTGACGATATTGAACAGCAAATTACCAAAGCAGATACTGTTGCAAAATCACTTGAATCTGTTGAAATAACAGAAACTATGTCAACTGATTTAGATATGCTTTCACAATTGATAGCAACCCTAAAATTTGATGATGTCACATTACAAACTAAAATCATAGAATCAATAGCTGAAGTCTATGCAAAACTTAACCAAACAAAAGCTAAAATCCAACAAAAACGAAAAAATTTAGCTAATGTTGAAATGGTCGCTCAATTTGGTGCTCAATTTAAATTATTTGGGCAAAGTATTGCCAATGCCTTGAGTATTGCAACAACACCTGAAAAATGTGATGATGAGCTATCTCGTCTTCTAGTACAACTTGAAGAGCTTGAAAATCAATTCAGTGAAAGTGAAGAGTTCCTTAATGATATTCTGGCTAAACGAGAAGAGATATTAGAATCATTTGAAACCCATAAACAATCACTACTTGAAGATAGAACAAGACGAACAGAAGCGTTACTTACGGCTGCCAATCGAATTTTAGATAGTATACCAAGAAGAACGGCTAAATTTTCTGATCAAAATGAGTTAAATGCTTTTTTTGTTGCCGACGCTTTAGCTTTAAAA
The DNA here is from genome assembly GCF_001690445.1 of Gilliamella sp. wkB195. Taxonomy (NCBI): domain Bacteria; kingdom Pseudomonadati; phylum Pseudomonadota; class Gammaproteobacteria; order Orbales; family Orbaceae; genus Gilliamella; species Gilliamella sp. wkB195. The sequence continues at coordinate 78,569 of NZ_LZGP01000031.1, read as the reverse complement.
ATTCGTGAAATAGTCGAAAAATTAAGAGCACTTTTTGATAATGTCAAAGCAGATGATATTGAATCTCGTTTCCAAAGTGCCAGAGATCAATCAATACGAGCCTTACGAGATAAATCAGAAATATTTGAATCTGGCGGAAATGTAATCAAACTGGGGCCAAGACATAAGTTTAGTGTCAACACCCAAGAACTTGATTTAACCATTGTACCAAAAGAAGAGCATCTTTATTTGCAATTAACGGGTACTGATTATCAGGAAAGAATCAATCACCCTAAATTAGAAAGTTATAAACCTTTCTGGTCAATTTCATTAGAATCCGAATCGCCTAGTGTTTACCGTGGTGAATATTTAGCATATTCAATAATTAATTCAGCGCTTAAAAAAGAGCATGATTTAAGTTATGAAGATTTAAAAAATCAATTAAACCAACCTGAGGTATTAGCTAAAACAGTAAGAGATTATGCGTCAATGCGATATCGTGAGGGCTATGAAAAAGGGATTCACGATCACGATGCATTAAAAATATTAGCTAAACTGATTCCGCTAGGTGAAGCTGCCGGTCTATTACGCTATAACCCTTTAGCCCGAAGCTTAGCTATTCTTTTTTGGCATCATAATCAAAAGAGTGATATTGCCAAATTATGGCCAGAGCGAGCCAAAACTTGTAAAGATATACAGGCGTTATTTGGTCATGATGAAGGTATAAGAAATCTTCAAACAGAGATGTCTTTTGAATTAACCCAATTTTTAGAAAAGTACCCTATTCAACATGAACAGTATCATGTAAAACAAGCAACTGAATATTTAAGCTATATATTAGCCGAAACACCACAAGAATTTACGTTAAGTAAATATGGCCACTATCTATTTGAAGGTTTAAAAGCCCGCCTCGAGGAATCTCATATGTGGGGTGATTTTAACCAATCACAAAGCAATCTTCAAAAACGACTTGCCGATCGCTGGATTCTAATCGAAAGTTGGTTTAAAGGTCTTTGTACCCTCCCCCAATATCAAAAACTATCAGACTATATTGCTGAAGCTTTAGTATTGTGTATGTTAGATAAAGAAAGTAGCATTACGCTGAGAATTAGCGAGCTTGAGCTTGATATTTCCGTCAACGATTTACTTGGCGATCATCCAAGTATAATTCAGGGAGTGTTGAATATTAATCTTGATGATTTCTTTAGTCGCATGCGTAAACAGTCCAGAATTATTATTCCGGAGTTTCAGCATTATCAAAGTCTTCGTCAGGAAGTACTCGATGAACAACGTGATCTTCTACATCTGGAGGAATTTAAGGCTAAACCATTAAGTTCGTTTGTGCGAAACAAACTCATTAATCAAGTTTACTTACCTATCATTGGTGATAACTTAGCTAAACAAATGGGAACGGTTGGTGAAACTAGACGTACCGATTTAATGGGGTTATTACTGCTTATATCTCCACCAGGTTATGGTAAAACGACGTTAATGGAATATGTTGCTAATCGTCTTGGATTAATCTTTATGAAGATTAACGGTCCGGCTTTAGGTCATAGTGTGTTATCTTTCGATCCAAATCAAGCACCGAATGCAACAGCCAAACAAGAGTTAGTAAAACTTAATCTAGCGCTTGAAATGGGAAATAACGTCATGCTTTATATTGATGATATACAGCACACCAATCCGGAATTCTTACAAAAATTCATCTCCCTTTGTGATGGTTCACGCCGAATAGAAGGTGTTTGGAAAGAAAAAACTAAGACCTATGATCTCCGAGGTAAAAAATTCTGCGTTATTATGTCAGGTAACCCATATACTGAATCAGGAGAAGTATTCAAAATACCAGATATGTTGGCTAATCGTGCAGATATTTATAATTTAGGTGAAGTTCTTGGTGGTATGGATGAAGTTTTTGCTTCAAGTTATATCGAAAACTGCTTAACTTCAAATCCAATTCTAGCACCACTTGCGTTACGTGATTTAAATGATCTTTATCAACTCATTGACCATGCACAAGGCAAGCCACTTAACAGCAATGAATTAAGTTATGCTTACAGCCAAGCAGAAATCAGTGAAATTGTTGCAGTACTTAGTAACCTATTGAAAATTAGAGAAGTGGTGTTCAAAGTTAACCAACAATACATCGTTAGTGCAGCTCAATCAGATAAATACCGTACAGAACCACCTTTCAAACTTCAAGGTAGTTATCGAAATATGAATAAACTTGCTGAGAAGGTTTCTTCTGTTATGAATGATGATGAACTAAATCAAATCATCAACGATCACTATTTGGGTGAAGCTCAACTATTAACTAATGGTGCTGAAGAAAATCTCCTTAAACTCGCTGAAATTCGTGGCGTATTAACTGATACACAAACTAAACGTTGGCAACAAATCAAAGCTGATTTTATACGCAATAAAACACTAGGTGGTGATGAAAGTGATACCGGAAACCAAATTGTTACGCAATTGGCTGACTTAGTGCAAAGTGTACAGGCTTTGCAGTTATCATCAAATAAAAAACCGAAAAAAGAGAAAAGAAATACAAAAGGTAAATAGCGAATTTTAATTATATTTTATTGTTAATAAAAAAGGCGGAAATAGACTTCCGCTTTTTTATTATTCTGGAAAAAAGGTAATTAAAATAGGTCAAATCCACATTAATGATAAAAAAACGTATAATAAATAGGCAAAAATATAACAACCTATTGGTGTGATTATCAATAAAATACCTAATCTTCGCATAATTTTGGTTTTAGCGAAGCATAAAATTATTAGACCAATTACGAAAACTAATAAATAAACCCACCAAAACATAAATAGTGACAATAAAAAAAAAACTACTCCATTTAAATACATCATTTAATTAACTCCATTAATTATTATTTTTTCTATTTTTATCCTTTTCGAGTTATTTACCATAATTGACTAATCCGACTTTTATTTCAGAAGCTAAAGAAGACAAAACGATACTGGGTATTAATTCATCAAGCCCAGACAAATTAAATCAGAATATCCTTTTTCATTTTAACACCCCAACATTGCATAACTGGTTTATTGGTGAAGTTATTTGCCCAATCTGGGATAAAATATGGGGTAGTTTCTAATTGGGAAAGATTATGAACAATAAGTTTACTGGTATCATCATTCACATTAATTGATAAATAATATTCAGACAGTTGCATTACTATTTCAAAATAACCAATAGTATTGAAGCCAAATTTTTACACTAAAATTCAAAATAATATACCGTTTAAAATACCATAGGGATTTCTTAACATAATATTTAAAGATAGGTTTTATAGGTTTCGATTATTTTAACACTTTTTGCGATCCAAGTCCCTATTCTTCACTTCAATTCACACACCAAAAAGTATTAGTTTATGATGAATAAAACTAACTAAACTTTCATAACATGATCACAATACACGACACAAAAGCAATTTACATACTAACCGATCCAGATAACGATTCAATTTACGATTGCGAAAATGATTCGTACCTGATTTTCCCATCTCTCGACATTTATAATGACTGAAGGTGTTTTTATCAGAATGACAGATTAAATAAAGTCGGAATTTTTAGATCGTATAAAAATGCGGTTGAGTATGTAAAATTGCTGATTGATGGCATTTAGTTATTCGGTTTTTCAGGCCAGTAGATATCAGGTGCGGTATTAACATCTATCTGATTTAATTCAAAACGATATTTTTTCCATTTTTTTAACATTTCTCTTTGTTGTTCTGTAGCTATATTAGCATCAACAGCATCCTGCAAATTACTTATGGCACTATTTGCTCCGGTTAGTAATTGCGATTGCTGTGATTGAGCAATCGCTATCTCGTATTGATGTTGCTTGTCTTTATCTAAAACCCATTTTTTGCCGTTCCAGCTATCAAATTCAGAATTTGGTTTTAATAGTGTAAAACCGTCAGAAATATCACCGATGCTGGTTACTGTTGATTCTGTGCCAGTTCCTATTGAGTAGATTTTCTTACCTCGATGATCTGCTGGATATGCCCATTTATTATTTTGACGTACAATTGCATGATCATTGTCTACTTCTTTTGGTGCGTCTAAATAAGACTGAGCAGGCAATCCAACACCAACCGGTAAAAACTGATATGTTGCCCCCAGATATTCGTTGGTTATAGCGTTAGTATTGTAAACAATTGCCCACCCAGATGATGTTGTTAGTCCATTTTCATCTAAAATAGCTATTTCTGGTTGTAATTGATATTTCATTTTTTATCTCCTTTATTCTGCTTTAACTATATACATGAATGCAACGTTACGCGGGTGATTATCGTGAGAAACAGGAACAACACGAGATGCATCCATTCCTATCATCCATTCTGTAGAGTTACCGCCAGAGCCACTCCCTGATCGACCTCTAACATAAAATGCGCCCGTTGCCGCCTGATCGCCGTTATTATCGTCGGTTGCGGCAAATGTTCCGTAAATATTTCGTATAGCATCAACCTGCCAGCTCAATATGACTCGGTCTGGGTCTGCACGTCGCCCATTATCCCATCCCCTAATAAATTCACCGCGCAGGTCTGGTAAACTGCCCCACGGATACGCGGCAGCTAAATGTGGATACAAATTAGTATTAAATTGTGAGCCATTACATTCAAACCAGCCTGCGGGCGGGGTTGCCTGTGGCCATGGCATGGGGACGCCTACAGGGACGCTTCTATTGCGAACGAACCAATCTAGATTTGTAATTCGCTCAACAGGAACAGAACCCTCACATAGTGATCCATCAAAATTAAATGCCCACGCCGCTCTATCGCTAACGTGGTTATACATCCCGACAACCCCGTCATCTCGTACAAATAAAAAAAATCGTTTATCGTGAGAACGTACTCTAGATTCAGCTGGGCACAACTCAAATTTATCAGAAATCTCGCCAATTATGTTATGTGCATTGTTAGCATTTGTATTTGCTTTCGCTGCATTATCATTAGCTTTTTTGACAGCTAGAGGTGTAGCCGCTTCGGTTTCTGATTCGCTGTTAGTTGATGAGTTAAGCTTTACACTACCTTTACTGACAAACTCTTTAATAGCTGTGGCAAGTTGATCATGTTTTGTTTTATCAAGCACGAAACCTGCTGATTCAATGGCATTAGCAATTTCCTCTTGAATCGAATCACAATACAAATAATCAAGTTGTGTTGCTGGTGTACCAGTTTGTGGATTTCCCCTAGTAAACCCATTTTTTCCTTGCCCAAATTTATCTTTTTGGGCTGTTGGTGTGTCAATTCTATGCATTGATTACTCCGTATTTAAAAATTACATAGGTATGTGATGGGCATAATTTGTCAATTATGCATTCGATCTGTTTGTCACTCCATTCCCTTAAATATGAATCACAATGATCCTCACATGTCATTTCTGTTATTTTATAATTGTGGGGAATGTTAATAATCCAGTAAAAACGCCATTCTTCATCATACAAATAATCTTCGCATGATGATTCACATGTAAAAACATCATTGTTATAGTTAGTGATAGTTGCATCTGGATAACCGTTGATAGCTAATATATTTAGATAAAAATCTTTATTGATTGCTCCAGTCAGATTTAATTTAGAATCTAAACGATTTCGACGAGTTGTTAACGTTTGAAATAACTCTGAATAACAACTATCAGGTAAACCACAAACTTGCTCATATCTGTCAATAAGTTCTGTTGTAGTTCGCGGATCAATTTCTCGCATTAGGTCATCAACTCGATGATGTGTTTTTGATAATGTTAATGCTAATGATAAAAGTATTGGCTCTTCTTTATCCCATGCTGGGCCGTATGGTAATAAATTACTAACCATACTTTGATATTGTTTTTCTATATCCATTCAATATTCCCCAATACTGCAACTTCATTTTTTTCTATAAAAATATTTTTATTTGGATACATTAATTCATGCGAATATTCACCAAATGAAGCACTGATTACTTCACTTATACGAGATCTAAATAGTGTTGATTGTGGTCTTCCTTCGCGTAGAAGAAATTCTTTTAACTCTGCTTCTATTTGATAACGAATTTCTGGGTTGTCTGGGGTTACTATAATTTTAAAATCAATGGGCTTAGGGAGAGGTGAAAAAACGATTAACCTAGAGCCAGCAACAGGTGCTAGAGGTTCAATGTGCTTTTTGATATTTTGAATTGTGGTATTGTCTAAAATAGGATTAACAGGATCGCTATTTGCAACCATCAAACCTACGCTACCAGTGCCGGCCCAATGACGATAACACCAAGCCCTTGTAACTCCTGATACTTCTTTAGCCCATTGTACATAATCCTGATCTGCTCCACTTTGAGGGGTGTAATACCACCTATCTATAACTCGTTTTCTGAATGTTTCTATATCTTCAACATCTGAACCGCTTTCAATAGAATCAGCGTAACATGTTGATGATAGCCCTGTAACCGGTGAAATCAGTGACATGCTTGTGCCATCATCACAGTTCCCTTTTTTTCCAAGTTCATCACAAATTACAGGCACTCTTAAGATATTATTTGCAGATGTTGTTGTCTGTGTAACTGTATACAGGCACTGATCAACTTGGCGTCTAACCTTTTGATCTTTTCTGATAATAATGCCGTCCGATACTTCATCAAACCTAATATAGCCAACCGCAGATGTAGGTTGTTTTCTATAGCAACGCTTCATATTACCGTGCCGAATTAGCCAATTTTCATCAGCTTGATCCGGTAAAATATTTTTGGCCATGTTTTCTATATAACCCAATAATATGTGAGTCGCCCCAGCGATAACACGCCCATAAACCTCAGGATCATTCCGTCGTAACGATATTAATTCATCATCAACAGCTAAACGTGCATACAAATCATTGCGAGTAGTTGTGATTAAATCTGGTAAAGTCGGTCTTGAAAATTCACTAGCCATTGATTTTGCTCCAAAGGTTATCAAACCTATATTCTTCATTACTTCCATCTTTTTTAAAGATATTAATAGTAGCAACTAAAACAGTTAAATCGATTCGCTTAACAGAAACATCGATACGTGATGCCAGCCCATCATCAATCATCCATTGCACAGCTTCTTTTATATAAATTTTTGCAAAGTTAGCTGTTTGGTTATTTAATTTTGAACGGGCTAATAAATAAAGGCGTGATCCGATTTTGTCGTTAGCAATACTAGGATATGAGTCACCCCACCAGCCATATGGATGATCTGAATCATCACTGGTATTTTTTCTGCGCCAAGTGAATAAGGAAATTATTAGTGCACGATATAGCTTATTTTGAATATCAGTTGGATTGGTATTTTTGCCATTTATTGTCAATATCATTTTTTTTACTCATAAAAAAACCGTCATTAGACGGTTTATATAGTGAAGTGTTAATTATTCTAATCGTTGATTAGGAACATGCGTAATGGAGTTTGTTTCATTATGCGTGTGCTCATTATAAATGGTTCTAATATCTGAAATAGTGCTGGTTTGGTCTTCAATTTCACCTGTAGATTTTAATAACGGTGTAGCAAAATTTGTCCCAACTGATGCTTTAACAACTAAGTTTTTGGTATTTAGTTCTATTGCATCATCAGCATTCACAATAAATTTTTTAGTTTTTACATTAATTTCATTATTGCGATTAAAAATAATGTAATCACCTTCATCTGTATAAATGGCTACTTCACCCTGCTTAAGCGACTTAATTCGATAACGACGATCCCCTGCTACTAATATTACACCATGAGACTTATCACCGTCTAAAAATAATGCAACAGCTTCAGCTCCATCTAATGGCCTTGAAGTAAAACCATAAGACTCTATTTGTTCTATATCGCTTTTCTGCTCTCCACCAGACATTTTTATTTGCAATGTTTGGCATTTACTTGCACTGTTACTAGATGTTATATAACCACGTGAAACCAAATTCATTATTTTATTTAAAACTTGTCGCATTAAAACACCTCACAAGTATTTGCTTTAACTATTTTTTTTCTTTTTCTCAGGTAAATATGCCTCGACTGGACCTACCTTCAATTCACATAGTGTTCCTCGGCTACTTAAACTATATTTAACTTCGGCAATAACCAGTTTTTCACTATCAAATCCCAATAGAGGATCATCAACAACTACTATTTGATTAGGTTTCCACAATGACCCATCACCTTGTCGCCAGCCTTGAATGGTATAAGTCGCTTCTCGGGTTTTACTCGCTCTTAACGTTTTTTCCATTTCACAGCGTTCTTGGCACGTACCATTATTTGAATCCCCTGACTGTTTAATAATTAGAGGGCGATAACGAATAATTTCTTCATCCTTAGATGAAGAGCTGACTGAAGAAAGCGTTGCTTTTCCAAAGTTTTTATCATCACCAATGCTCTGTCCAGAAACAAAATAATCTGAATAGCGATCTTTAATACTTTTTTCAGCATCTCCTGAGAGAATATTAGCACCAAGAACCAATGCAGTTTTTGCCTCATCTGAACCAATATCACCAATAACTAGTTGTCCTTGTTCATCATCAAATACGATAATCTGTTTCATACCCATTATTTTGCTAATAACATCGAAAACAGTATCGCCCTGATCTGCCTGAATGCTTAGAGAACCTGCATCAGTACTTTGGTTAAATACATTTAGTTTGAATGGCTCAACTAAATCTTGTATCACTTGTAATGTTGAACTATTACTATATTGTTTAGGTACTGCACTACAATCAACGCAATCAGCAGTTTTACTCCTACCAACGATGCCCATAGATAACGATCCTGCATCATATCGAATCGGCAACGATTCAATATAACCAGTTAAAACAACATCATCATCAATAAATACCTCAACAAGATCACCGTTTTTAACAGCTATTTTAGTTTCTAAATTTTCTCCTGATGAAGGCCATTGACGGGTGATAGTGACATTAAAATCTCTTGCCAGTCGTTCAATACCTGCCGAGATACTAATTTCAGTCCATCCTCCGAAATATTTGCCATTAACCTTTAATAAAACGTTATTCATGGTTTGGGTACTCTTAGTTCTTTAACTGGAACGAATCCAGGATGAAAAATACTGTTGCGAATCGAGATATCCTCACAACGTGAAGCATTGTTATAGAGATAGTGAGCTAAAACTAAATCAGGCAACACCTCATTAGGGATATAGACAATTGTTTTTTCTATTTTGATTAGGCGAGCATTGATATCTTGATTTACTGCGGCCTTTAATTTTGCTAACGCAATGTATAATCCATCATACTCCGTTCGCGATAATTCTTTATCAAATGACTTATTGATGGACACCTTGATATCCAATAAATCATCAAATGAGATGGTATTATGTTTTTCAACTGTTGATGGTTTTGATACATGTATGCTTGTTATATTAGTAGTTAAATGACTAGTTGGTAACGTATGATCTTGATCAAAATAATTTTCTTTTTTACCTTTAGTTGATTCTAACGCCACAGGAGCAAAAGCGTGTTTTCTTTTATCTTCAACTTGTTTCGGTAACGATGCAATTATTCGTGATACTTCTGTAAGTGCGGTAACTCGAATAGCAGTATTAATCAAGTTTTGATTTTTCTTTCTTTTTTGGGTAGATTTGCTATCAGTTGACCAAATTGCCCCAGGGAAAATGCTCTTTATAAATGATATACCATTAAACACCTTTACTCTTGCTATTAACCCGTTTATAGAATTGGAAAATTTTGTCGCACTATGCCACACCTTTTTAATTGAATTAACGATTGATGGGCCCCCCGTTCCGAGGATAGGCGATAAATCACCATTTAAGATTTTAACTACATCATTAACATACGGTGTTATTGCATTATAAGCATCGGCTATGTCATTTAAAATTGATATGGTGTTATCAAGAATACTCTGCTGTACAAAATCAGGCGCATCGATTAAGTCAAAATCTTCAAACGCATCTAATAGTGCTTGATCTACATTATCTGCATTTTCTCCTACTATGTCATCAGTCGCTAATGAAGAATCGGGGAATATTAACTCACCAGCTTCAACAAATGAAAATGAAATTACACTCATTCGACCGTTTTCAACGGAATTATTTACTGTTATTTGCCCTTCTATATTAACATTAAGTTCACCAAGAAATGGGTGAATTAACATTCCTGAACCTTCCTGCTCAATAGCATTAACTAATTTTTCAGTTTGTTCTTGATAGTCATCCCCAATTAAAAAAGCTTCTATTTTATTTTTACGTGCTGATCGCCCCATATCTTCAGTATACGGTACATCTCTATATGGATATTCATGGGTTTGATTACGCCGTCCAAATTCAGATGATGTGCTACTAACTTGAAACCGTACACCACGAAAACTTGCTGGAAGCAAATCATTCAACCAACTTAGATTTATCATCAACCTCTCCCTAAATTCGCATACGGATTCCAGCCAACATCTGTTTTCATATTAAAACCTGATGCCTGTTTAGTTTCTTTTACTATTGTACCTTCAGGTGCATTTTCAAACTTCACAACAAGTTCGCCATTACCAACTGTATTTGAAAATTTATTAATTGGCATTTGAGGTATTTGATAATAAGGATAATTATCCATCAGCTTTGTTACTTCTTGAGGTAAGCTCGATGTATCAATATTAACCTTTATATTTTTTTTATCATCACCGAAAAGAAATTTCCACACATTCAGTAACGGTTCAATGCCAGACTTAACGTTATTCCATAACTCTTTGAAGAAGTTTTTGACACTATCCCACATTTTAGGAATCAAATCACCTGCTGCTTCAAATGGGGTTATGAATACATCAAAAATAGGCATCAGACATGGCTTTATAGTTTCCCATAAACCACTGAAAAATTTACTGACAGCTTCCCATGCCTTTACAATTATTTCACCACCTGCTTTGAATCCCGCTATAAAGACGTCAATAATAGGCATCACAAAAGGTTTGATAAATTCCCATAGCCCACTAAAGAACTTACTGACAGTACTCCATGCATTAACAATGAAAGAAGCCCCAGCTTTTAAACCTTCAACAAAGAAATTAATAATCTTCATAACATAAGGTTCAATTGTTGACCATAAATTGCTAAAGAATTGACTAACAATTCTCCATCCATTTACAATCAATGCGGCTCCATCTTTGAATCTTTCAATAAAATTATTAATAAATGGCATAACGTGAGGTTCAATAATTCCCCAGAGCCATTTAAAGAATTGAACTATTTCATCCCAATATTCAATAATTAAACCAGCTCCTAATGCTATAGCGCTCATAGCAAATCCAATTGGATTAGCTTTCAAAGCAGTGTTAAATCCTATTAATCCTATTCTTGCAAAATCAAATGCTTTTTTTAATTTCAGTTTAGCTATAGCTAATGCCTTTGTGAACCAGATGTATCCCTTTGTTATACCAGTTGCTATTGTAAGCGTGTTAGAAACTGCGCCAACAATAATATTTACACCCGCACATGCAATACGAAGACCAATTAACCCAATAACTGCCATTGCAACCATTTTTACCAGTTCAGGATTTTCTTGAATAAAATGACCAAATTCAACCACTAGCGGCTGTAATTCATTTAAAAGCTCTGTAAATGCAGGTAATAAGGCATCATTTATCGATAAACTAATATTAGTTAACGCATTGTTAAAAAGCTGTAATTTATTAGCCGTTGTATTTGAACTCGAATCATATTTTTTTTGCATCGAACCAGCATATTGCGCTGCATCACCAACTCGGTTAAAGTTAGTTTTTAACAAGTCCATATTGCTAAGTAATGGAGATATAGATTCAACACTTTCCTTACCGAATAACATAGTTAGCGCTGTTGCGCGTTTATCTGCTGACATATTTCCCAAAGATTCAAGCACCTTCATAATCGTTCCTTCGGCATCTTTTTGCATGCCTTTGGCTATTCGTGTTGATGTGAATCCCAATCGTTGTAATACTTTTTGTTGTTCTGCTGTAGCTGCCTTACCTGATGTTAACGTCAGCATAAAGTTTTTAAGGCCAGTTGCTGCCTGTTCTGTATTTGTACCTGTTGCAATAATGGTTGAACTTAATGCCGCTAATTTATCAGCACCAACACCAGATTGTGCTGCAAGAGTACCAATTCGTGAAACAACTTCAGAAATATCTTTTGCGTTTACATTTTGTGTATTGCTTAATAGATTGATTTTATCTGATAAGCTAACTACCTCTTTTTGTGTCAATTTTAAAGACGTTCGCCATGTAGCCATTGTACTACCAGCTTCCTCAGCAGATGTCTCAAACGCGATCCCCATTTTTATGGCATCTTGAGCAAACTGTATTAATTCATCCCTTGGAATATTTGCACGACTTCCCTGTGCAACAATAGAAGCAATATCTTTAGACGCAATTGGTAAACGTAATGACATTTCGCGAATATCTTGCCCCATTTCTTTAAATTGTTCTGGCGTATCAAAGTTAATAACTTCTCTAATATTTTCCATTTTTTCTTCAAATGCCATAGCATCCTTCATTCCTTTGACAAACATCGAAGAAAAAGGAAGATCAGTAACAGCATTCTTTAAATTAAGTTTCCCAAAATCTGATTTACTTAAGTTTTCGCGAAATTCTTTGAATTTATTATTCATTTTATTTAAATTTGGTGACAGTTTATCAACACCTATCACTAATTTTTTTGAGTCAAAGTCTGCCATTATGATTTCCTACTGCTTTCTATGCGGTTTGCTTGTTCGACTAATTCAAATACTTCCGATAGTGAACGTTCTTCTAAGATGTGAAATGGTGACAATTGCCAGTACTTGGCTATATCAAAACAAAGGTTTACAAGATATTCGATTGTGATTATTCCGGTGTCACTTCTCCCTCCACGGTAGTCACTTCCTTCGCCTTTGGGCCAAAGAACATCATGATTTCACCGGTAATCATTAAAAAATCGTAAGGTGTAAGTTGTTCGACGGAGCTGGGTGTAACGTTACCTAGTGTAACGATATACTCAGCAATTTTTTTAGGATCCCCAATCATATTACTATCAAATGGAAAGCCTAATTTTTTAATATCCTTAACAGTTGGTTCGTTAAGCTCAAGTACATGTAATTCGTTGCCATGAGCCATAATAGGCTGTGATAATTTGATTTCTTTCATTATTGATAAAATCCTTCTTGACCATGAAATTCCAATTCTGCTGTACCTTCTTCTGCGTTGTGATTTACTTCACCTTCAATCCATGCGTTTGACAGTACATAAACTTTTCCGTTGGCTAGTTCTGCTGTAACTGTCATTGAATCACTTGAAACTAACATGTCTATAGGAAAATCACCTGGCACTTTAAATGTTCCTTTAATGTAGGGAGCACGAAATGTTTCTTTATAATGAACACTATTATCTAACCCTAAAATACTTTCTTTAACGTTAGTATTCATTGGGACTTCTATGCCGCCGGTTAATGACAATTGAAAAGAATCAACTTTGATGTAAGTTGTTCCTGAAATACGTCGTTGTGTCATTATTTTTTCTCCTCTGGATATTGCAATCTAAACTGTGCTAACACAGCAAAAACACGTAATTGATTAACGAGATCGGGTGGAAATAATACATCCAATCGGTTAGGATCATTGATATTTCGCTCAACAATTAAGTTCTTCTTAAACACATCAAAATTTTCAACTAATCCCATTAATTCTAGTTGACGATAAGTTGCGTTAATTTCAGCTTTAGCAACCGCCGGTGTAATAATTGCCTGCCCAGCACCAAATCGAGTACCATCGTTTGCTAGTTTATGTCGTGGATATTTCGATGTAATCACACTGCGTAATTTACGTAACACATATGCAAGCGTATGCAATGTTTCACTATCGAGATAGCTATTATCAGCAATACCATAACTGTTACGTTGATATGTAGTGATATCTCGTTGAATTAATAAATTACCACTTGAAACATATGCCGTAGCAATACCGTGACTTAGCAATGATTGTTGCTCAGTTAGTGTAAACTGATTACTATCAGAAGCTGGTAATGCACCATTTAACATTCCAGATTGAGTTGGACGTGCAGGATCATTACGAATAAAAATAGCATTACGAGCAGTGCGCATTGCAATTAATTCATCAAGTCCTGTTTGAACCTTTGATTCATAGCCTGCAACGGTAATATGTTGATAATTCAATTTATCACCAAATTCGACTAATTCTGTCAAATTACCTTTTTTAGCGGTATAAGCATGTCCATACAATTGGCGCGCATAGCTCCAACGTCCTGTGGTGTCATCCATCTCATGATTAAATGTAGCTAAAGACGATAAGTCATTAAATGGGAATGCTATAAAATCAAGTAATTTGTCACCCATAGCTGCAATAACGGGGGTTAAATTAGGGGTACCTGTTCCTCCGCTCATTTGATTGATAACAATATTTAAACCATCAGGAGTATCTTCTCCTCCGACTGTACCATAATAGTTAAAACATAGAGGAATATCATTGCCACTCAACCCTTTATTTTTGGCTGTTAGCGTAATTGTGCTATTATTTAAGACAGCGGTGACAGGTAAATCAAGATGAGTATTAATCGCATTATGCAATCCATTTGCTATGGTTTCTGCACTATCAGAGACGGTTACTTGTGATTGAATTTTACTATTACCGATATAGAGACTTAATGTTCCTGTTTCTTCTGCAGTACCTGATATTTGAATAGTACCAGTCGCATTCGAGCCAGCTGTAGGTTCATCTACCGCGATAACAAAAAGCTCGCCAAAATTATCAATATTACGATAGGATTCTACCATTCTTGATAATTGACTGCCTCGCCCCGCAAGTTTTTTAGCCTGATCTGCAGATGGCATAATAATTAACTTATTACGTTCAATGCTACTATCAGCTAACGGATAAGCAATAATTAGTGAAGCACCGTTATCTTGAATAGTATTTGCCGCAGATGAATCTACTTCCGCATAAAATAAAGGAACCTTTATATTGCTAGGAAAATTGTTAAAACTAATTGTCATTTTTAGCTACCTTTTTTTCTTGTTTCACTTTGATGCTTGTAACTTCTTCAACATCATTATTTGTCAATCGTCTAGCCCAGTACTGGTTATACTCAACATTACGACCGTCTACTGGTAAATAATCCCCATTATTGGGGTCATATACCTGTTTATTATTGACTGGTTTAATTATCATTATTATCCTCATAGATATTGTTATTTAAAAAACTTATTGTTACTCCTGAGTCTTGTTGATTAGCTGTACCCGAAATGGTATCAAAATTGCCGATATTTAACGGGTTATATAATGGAGGTTTGGTAATACCGGGATTATTTGGATCAAATTGCCAATCAGGAACGGGGATTGGATTATCAGCAACTTTTAAATCAAAATATTGCCGAGTATCTTCAAATCCAATTTCACGCACCGAACTGAAATTAAATTGATAACAAATTCTATCTTTATCTAAATCGAGTAATTTCCCACCATCATATTGAATTGGATAATGAGATGGAGTTAGTTCAAGACCAAGTAAAACTTGCCAAAGATCAACTTTGATATTCTCAACAAGATCATATACTTCTTGTTTCCCTTGCTCTCCTATCAACTTTAATACAACAATAACTCCAAAACCCTCTATTACATTTTGCCAATAATCTGTTTTTGACTTATTGTTCTGCGCTTTATCATCTAGTGGAACAACGTAAGCTGCTGGTAGTTCTGAAAATGTCGTATCTTTAATAGATGAGAATTTAGCAATCCAACTAACTCGCCCTTCAAAACTTAGGCAAAAATGGCGTAATGTATGGACGACATGAGATAATTTCATTGTTTAACCTACATAATTTAAGGTGTTTTTAAAATGCTTTTATTTGCTATATGGTGATTGTTTATTTAATTCTTCAATCATAAAGTTTGCACTTGAAGTACCATTGGCAAAATCGCACCAGCCTTTACCACATTACTATTTAGCCTTATGAGACAACAAACTTGAGCCACCGATAATTCAACAATAACTTATCAGCTAACATCTCCACATCGTTTCTTTAATTATTTGTTAATTTGATCCAATGGGCATTTTTGAAGTTAGGTCCATGTATATACTTACTTTTTTGAGCTAATAGAAGATAGTTACATAAATTAGCTGAGTAAGTCTTAATTTTATCGCCGTAATACTCAATTAATACGCTATTTATTGATCAGTAATTTGTTTGATAGCCCTTTTATCTGCATTACACTTCTCAATGACATTTAATAAATGCTCGTTATATCGAAGACTATCACCAAAAGTCATGAGATTAGGTGGTAAATTTGGTAAGCAGTCACTTAAAAGATTGGCTGGTATCGGTCGATTCACGTATGCCTTTCGCTCGGTTGTACAAGCTTGCAGAAACAGGCATAGGCACAAACTGCTTAGCACAATCATTATCTTTGAGTTGCTCATTAATTTGCTCCTGCCGTTCTAGTGATTGATTTTCTAGTTCACGTTTTGATAATTCGTTATCTGCGATGATTTGGTTGTTTCTAGATATGGTTTGCTCTAACTGATTTATTTGATTAGTTAGCTCAGCATTAGCGTCTTTTAATCGTTTTTTTTCTTCAAAATTGTTATAACAAAAATAAATAGCAAAAGTGATAATGATTAATGATATGCTCAATATCTTTTCATTATTCATAGCAAACCGCTCCTATAAATAGTTTTACCACCTTGCTTAACGGCTGTTAATACTATTTGCCGGTTATTGCCAGGACTAAATCCTATGTGTACCCATTGATTATGCTCTTGGATAAGTTTGTCGAATTGAACACCAGCATCAATCAATCTTTGGCATATTTCTTTAGGGGTACCATATGATGAACGAAAATCAACCGCTAAGCCCTTAGTATGAGAGCTTGTTGAGACTCCGCCTACTCTTGCATTTAATGCAGGACAGCGATATCCAGATGTGATAATAATTGGTTTATCTAATGCTTTTCTAACAAGTTCTAGCTTTATGGCTGTTAACTGCACATTTGGCATTAAATTTTGGGGGACTGAATTATCAATTTTTAAACGACTAGCAGTTAATGAACGTGTAAATTCTTCTAACGTGAAATGTTCAGTTAATTTCATTAATCATCTCCTTTGGCTTTTCTTATTAATTGTTCTTCTAATGCCTTGATTAACGCTGCACCTGACCATCCAGCTAAGCCCGCTATACCTCCTGCTAACTCAAAGTCCCAATTAAAATAACTTGCGGCTAATACAACAAGCGTTCCAGCAAATATCGATATAAATATTTGCGCAAATAGCACCCCAATATTAAATTTATTTCCATTTAGGAACTGATAGCAATAACTTGATAGAGAACCAAGCAAAGTAACAAAAAATAAATACACAACGACAGTCCAATTGACGTTGTTAGGGTCTTTTATCGGCATATTTAAATCTTCTTATTAGTTATGAGTGGCAGCATACTAGCTGGATGTGAGTTATGGCTGAGTCTAGCGTTGCTATCGATTCAGTGATGAGCAAATAGTCAAAATATTGATATAAAAAATATAGTAAACGAAAATAAATTGAAATAACTACAACAGAAATAAAATCACAGTTAGTATTTCATTAAATGATGTTGGCAAAAAAGGAATTAAGCTAGTAGCTAGCGTGTTGATTACTATTTTTCTAGAAAAAAACAGAATAATGTAGATATAAAAAAACCCAACTAATTAGTTGGGTTTAACTATATGCGTTCTAAACCGCATTTTTACCTTATTATATATGCGTATTTGCGCAAAGTCAAGCGGTTATGAAACTTTTTTAAAATATTGATAAATATTTCCTCTTATAAACATCTCGGCTTGATTCAATAAATTAATGATATCGTGTGGACGCTTCCCAATTGCTTTTGCCTGCGAGTTACACGAAACACCTCGCAGATAATATGCGGTCAATACAATCCATTGAGAATAATTGTCATTTTTTAAAATCAGTACCGCATTATCAACAATTTCAGCTTCATCTTCTGTTAAATATTGGCGATAATCAACATCTGTTGGCGCTCCCAAAAAAACAGCGGATTTTGAAGGATATTCAGTTCCAATTCTTTTCAATATACGCGTATTTTTCCATGCAGTTAAAATATCTTTAGTTTCTCTCATTACTCTCTCCCTACTTTGCCAATCTTCATTCACTTTTGCCGTTGTTTTGTAATTCATTTCAGTATTAATCCCTTCGATTTGCTTACATTGTTCCGAATGTTTCGTTTATTGACTTGCTTTATAGATTTATATTTATTTTTTGCTACATTTGCTGTTAATCCTAATACACAGTCTTTTACTATTTTGTTAAACATCTAATAAAGTCGCCATTAACAAAGGCTAATCAGTTTTAATACAAGTTCTGCTTTTTTTTAACATCTCTTTAATGTTAGCGATATGCTCCATACTCTTTGCTGAAACTTGATCATCTTTAAACTCAAGCATTGCGATCGTGTTTTCTGGTTTTGGCAAATAGCAATTAGCTTTTTCTGGTGTTAATAAACCAATGAAAACAGCACGATTAATTGCATCAGCACGTTTTGTTTTATCGCTACCAAGTGATACAAATACCTCTACATTTTTACCATTCATCATTGATGAGTTAACTAAACGTCCATAAGCTTCGATAAAAGTTCTTCTTGCTCCAATTTTGTCGCCATTACGATAAACAAGTTCAGCTTGTGCCCATGCCTTTGCTATTTCCTTAGTCCAAACCAAAGTATTAGTTTCATCACTAGCAAGTATTGCGATTGCCCATGCCTCATCGGGTGATAAATGGTTATTAGGACCACCCATTAAATTAATTAAATCAGCAGGCTTCGGCATAAATTCACTTTTACGCACCCAGACATTGGCTGCTCTGCGCAATGAATCAATTGGGTATTGACTAAGTGTTGACCAATAAATATTGATTTTGGTTGTACTCGCTTGCTGTCCGTAGAGTTCAAGAAGTCCACCAATAATTGCTAAAAAACCATCTGAGATTTTTGCCATAATCAACTCCTCATACTCTCTAAGACAGCTCGATTACGTTCTGCAAGAGTCATAAATCTTGATTGAGAGTGATTCGATTTTTTATAGTTCCCCGCATTACGTAGCCAATTATTAAATGCAGCGTTCCAATCAATATATTTTTTCCCATTAGCCAAGCAATAATCTTTAAACTTAATAAATTCAGTATCCAAATTGACATTTTCATTTAGTGCTATGTTTCGATGATGATCGTTGGGTTTAAAATCATTAGGGAAGTCTCGTTTTTGGGGTTGAGGTTTATCCGCAATAATATTTGTAGTATTCTCTGTAATAGTCTTTGTTGTAATCTCTTGAAATAACGAACTCGACTTTGTAGTCTCCCCGGAATCTACGATGTCTACTTCGGGGTGATTACTTTCTTCATTTCGCGGTAAATGATTAATAGATTTGGCGAAATTAGCTAAAATTTCATTGACCTTTTTATTGTCAATTTTGTAAAAAGTTTTATGATCTAATCGCTTTTCAGTAATTATCAAAACGCCCTTATCTTGTAATTTTTTTATAGCAGTTCTTTGTTCATTGTGAGATAAACCAGTTTCTTCCTCAAGTTCATCACGCGTTTTATACACCCCTAAATCAGATATAGCTTTATCTTGCCAATAAAATAATTGAGAAAATAAAACAGCTGCATTAACACCACCTAACGGCTTAGCCATTTTTGGATAATAGGCATTGGGTCTTCCTTTTAATTTCAATATTTCAACTATATTCATTGTTTTACCTCAAAAATATTCAGCAAAATTGCTATCATTTTTATAAATAATTTCAGTCACTATTTGGTAATTTATTAAATCGTGGATACATGCCTTTAATCTAACAATCTGATAAATTTTATGTTTGTGCTGAATTGATTGTTTTATCACTTGCAAATGTTGTAAGGTTTCGAACGCATTGACTTTAGTTTTTAATGTGTCCATACCTCCCTTTTGTGTAATTTGATAGTGATTTTTTATCTCCTTTAACTTCCTAAAATATGGATAGCTTTTGCAGCAGTCTCAATTATTATCTTTTAAGCCTATCGATAATATTTATTATCAATAATAACCAAAGTTATTGAACAAATCAATAACTATTGTTATTTGATGGGTGATAACTTGAGTTATATAATTAACAAATCAATAAACCGAGAAGAAACTATGACTACATTTACAGATAGACTAAATTTAGCATTAAAGGAATCTGGGCTGTCTCAGCATCAACTAGCCGAGAAAGTAAAAATTAGCCAACCAGCTATTCAAAAATTGCTTTCAGGAAAATCCAGTACATCACGAAAAATATTAGAAATCGCTAACGCATTAAACGTTGATCCTATATGGCTAACAAAAGGTGTTGGTAAAGCCAAAGTAAACAAAAATAAATCTAATGCGACAGTATTAGGATCTATCGAAGATTGGGATAGTAAAACACCGCTAGATGATGATGAGATTGAAGTGCCATTTTATAAGGATGTACGGCTAGCAGCTGGTGATGGTTTCACTGATGATATTGAGGATTATAACGGATATAAATTACGCTTATCCAAATCCACTATGCGGAAATATGGCATTGATAAAGAATGCACTGTATGTCTAACTGTCTATGGAGACAGTATGGAACCTGTATTTAGAGATGGTTCTACAGTAGCAATCGATCAAGCTGATACATATGTTAGAGATGGCAAAATCTATGCAATCAATCACGATGGATTATTAAGAATAAAAATTTTAGAAAAAGTGCCTGGCAATCAAATAAAAATCAAAAGTTATAACATTGGCTATGATGATGAAATAGTGCCTCAAGATGAAATAACTATTTTAGGCCGTGTTTGGTGGCAATCGTCTATATTGGATTGATAATAAAGATATAACAATAACCGCTTCGGCGGTTTTTTCATACCTAAGACTAGCATTAACCTATCAAGATCCCCTCACCCAACAACCTTTGATAACTTTATTTTAAAGTTGATAACTTTTATTATTGACATAATTAATAACCTAGGTTATCATTATCACATCAAAACCAATCAACTTAACAACAAAGTTAAACAAGACTACGAGTTATTTAACTAGTTAACGAGATTCAAGTAGCTAGCTGGGGCATATGAAAGTACAGCGGTTTTGATTTGATAGTCGAACGGCGCGACTTTAAACTATGCGTCGGGACTGTGGCGGTAACTCAATACAGGCGGTATACAATCAAACTAAATGCCTTTCAGTGAGAGATATCTAGTTTGAAAAGAATTAATGGTGGTCACTTCTCCTCAAGTGGTGACCTAATAATTAGGGAACTTATTGTAATTGCCTGCTTAGATTAATAGCGCTTTAGTGTGCATTTAAATTTTAATAAATACCGGTATAAAGGGTTTCAGACTACTGCGTAACTAAATGTAATATGTCGCTACTATCATCATACACTGAATATACAGTAGCGCATAACCAGACAACAAAAGCTATCACTCTCCAATACGTAACTCCACTATTTTTTAATAGATTAAATATACCAATGAGAACCATAATCGAATTTAAAAAATTAATTGAATAAATAAATGAGATTACGCTAATTCTGAACAATGTTGAAACATGATATGTGTCGAGTATAAAAGTAGTTGCAATGTAAATTACAATTAAAATCACACTAAATAAAACACCGAACACCCAAAAAGTTACTGCTAGGCTTAATTCGCCTTTAACTAATCTCTTAAATATATTCATATCTGTTTCTCGTGTATAAATAAAACACACTATACAACCAAATACGTTATTCACAAAATTTTACTAGCGAGTTTATGAATACTGACAGCTCGGAAAGACGGCGCAATGCTAAATCCTATTTGCCCTCCAAGCGAGGTCTTTTGTCGAGGTGATTATGACTGATAAAGATTTTGTGAATATGAAAATCAAAGATAGATTTCATAAGGATTATGAGTTAACAGACAGCGAAATAAAGTTTGCCCTCTTTTGCACATACTTTGTGATTTTAGGTGGATTATTTGGCTTGTTCTACTGGATGCTACAAATTGCTACGAGGTGAGTTATGCAGTTACATAAATTGGTTGAAAATGGTTACGAAAGCGCTTACTGCAATATGTTAGACAATATTGAAATGCAAGATGCCAAGGAAGAATGGATTGAAAGTCGAGCCGAAGAACTAATTAAAAACTTCAGTAATGAAAATGATTGGCAAATCATCGAACTACTCAAAATCAAACTGGAAAGTAAAAGTATTGATGATGATATTTATAACCAATTTATTGTTGACATCTGTTATTCGCAAGCTCGCTTTGAATATAATAATCAATCATATTAAGAAATTTAATAAAGATTAATTATCCCATATAAAAAAGTTAAAGCTCCTAAATATTATGCTAATAATTCTGTCGTTAAGGAATTAAATTTGCAATATTTAAATATTAAATAGGGTTAATAAAAAGCGTAAAAAAATCGAACCAAAATTAATAACCAGGCAAATTCAGAACGACGATTTTATAGATGACAGACTTTCATATTAGATTCTTTTTTATTTTGTTGTATCAATAGGCTTTACGCCTGAACAATCACTTTCTTTTAAGGTAATCATAAACAAATATTTATTCTCCTCGGTGGAGTATAAATATTGAAAAATTGCGCCTTTTTTTAATAATTGTTTTATTTGATCATTAGTACAACCATCATTTTTTATTTGAGAAAACAGAAAATCACGGAATTTATCAAATTCACTTTTATCTATCTCATTAAAATTAATTTTTTCAACAATATATCTATAAGTTAATGTATTGTTTTCAGCATAAGATGTGGTCAACATAGTAAATTGATCTAGGCGAATTGGAGTGCGTTCATTCAGTGACTGAGAAATCTTAAAGAGTTGGCCACTAATAGACCTTTTATTAAATAGATCAAACTGGTTAACAAAAAAATAGCAAACAACTGAAACAATAATACTTAAGATAATGTTTCGAATTTTTTTAATACTCAATTAATACTCGCTTATAAATTCTAATAATTTTGAAAATGATAATATGGATAAACGAATATTATAGAATTATCAATACCGTTTATAACATTCATTTTATGATATTGATTTAATTTAATTAATGCAATTATTAATTATTAAAATTGTTATGACATAAACACTTTAAATAGTGTGATAGAGTATGTAAAGATATTAAGGATTAAACTTAAAACTCTTTGATTATATATAGCTTTAATGGCGTCCCCTACAGGATTCGAACCTGTGACCTACGGCTTAGAAGGCCGTTGCTCTATCCAGCTGAGCTAAGGAGACATCGATTGGATTTAGTGATTAAACGCTGAGTATTATATAAAGCTATTTTGATCCGTCAATGCTTTTTAATTGATTATCAATCTATATAGACAAAATATCGTCAATTTTGACGTTATCGGCAATAAATTCAATACTAATAATCAGAAAAAATAAAAAAATTTTCATTTATTCGATCTCAAAAACCCCGTTCCTCAACTTTTTTTCAGTTATATCGATAAATTTGTTTAATAATTTGAGCCGTAGTTAATTGTTTTTGATATATAGATAATTTATTTTGCGCTAGCTATTTGCGCTTTTAGCATCGCTAACCGGCTTTGGCCTTGTTGCATTTTCTTTTCTGGTGATAGTTCATTACGCTGATCTTGCCAAGCTAAATCGTCTTGTGGAAGTTCGAGTAAAAAGCGACTGGGTTCAACATAAACTGTTTCACCAAATTGTTTTCTCTGTCGGCTGAATGAAAAGGTTAGCTCTTTTTGGGCTCGAGTTATGCCTACATAAGCAAGTCGTCTCTCTTCTTCGATATTGTCTTCATCAATACTTGTTTGATGAGGTAATACCCCTTCAGACATACCAACTAAATAAACATAAGGAAATTCGAGGCCTTTTGAAGCGTGTAATGTCATTAACTGTACTTGATCTAGCTCTTCTTCTGTTTCATTTCGTTCTAACATATCACGTAACGTAAATCTTGCTACTGCTTGTTCTAGCGTTAATGCTTCGTCTATTTCATCACCCTGTAACATTTCATTCAGCCAGCTAACTAGCTGTTCAACATTACGCATTCGCATCTGCCCGGCTGTTGGTGAGGTAGACGTTTCATAGATCCAACTTTCGTAGTGAATCCCATGTAATAATTCATGAATCGCGGCCATTGGTTCAGAATGTGATTTTTCTATTAGAGAATCAAACCAATGGATAAAAGCATGTAGGGTTTCCATCCTTTTGCCTGATAATAATTCGGTTAGCCCCATATCATGACTTGCATGATATAAGCTTACACCACGTTGATTTGCCCATTCACCCAGTTTTTGGATAGTTGCCGGCCCTATTTCTCGTTTTGGTGTATTAATAATGCGGATAAAAGCATTATCATCATCAGGGTTGGTTAATAGGCGAAGGTATGCCATTAAGTCTTTAATTTCAATGCGAGCGAAGAAAGATGTCCCACCAGAAATTCGGTAAGGTATTCGATACTGCATTAGCATTTTTTCAATTAAGCGAGACTGGTGATTTCCGCGATATAAAATAGCATATTCACCGTATTGGCTATTATTAGCAAAACGATGACCAATTAAGTCATTAACAACTTTTTCCGCTTCGTGTTCTTCATTGTCGGCGGAGATCACTTTTAAATGTTCACCATAACTGAGTTCTGAAAATAATTTTTTTTCAAAGATATGCGGATTATTTTCAATTAAGATGTTAGCAACTTTTAGAATTCTTCCTGATGATCGGTAATTTTGTTCTAATTTAATCACTTCTAACTTAGGAAAGTCTTGTTTTAGTAGAATTAAATTTTTAGGACGAGCCCCTCGCCATGAGTAAATTGACTGATCATCATCACCAACAACCGTAAATTTAGGGCGGCTACCTACTAATAACTTGATAAATTCATATTGGCTGGTATTAGTATCTTGATATTCATCAATAAGCAGGTAGCGGATACGGTTTTGCCATTTTTCTCTAACTTCTTCATTTGTTTTTAGTAACAATGTAGGTAGTAAGATTAGATCATCGAAATCTAATATACTGCAAGACTTAAGTTGTTTTTCGTAAAGCTGATAGCAGTGAGCAAATAATTTTTCTTTGTTGGTTTGTGCTCTAGCCATTGCTACTGTCGAATCAACGATATCATTCTTCCAATTTGAGATGGTAGAGCGTAATTGGTTGATGAGATCTTTGTCTCCATCGAACCATTGTTGTGTTAGTTCTTTGAGTAGAGCAATTTGGTCGTGGTCGTCAAATAATGAAAAATTAGATTTTATACCAAGGTGTTTATGTTCTCGTCGAACAATATCTAAGCCTAAAGTATGAAAAGTTGAAATTTTCAGACCTCTTGCCTCTTGCTTACTTAGCGATTGAGCAATACGTTCTTTC
This sequence comes from Gilliamella sp. wkB195, assembly GCF_001690445.1. Taxonomy (NCBI): domain Bacteria; kingdom Pseudomonadati; phylum Pseudomonadota; class Gammaproteobacteria; order Orbales; family Orbaceae; genus Gilliamella; species Gilliamella sp. wkB195. The sequence goes on along the minus strand of NZ_LZGP01000031.1, from coordinate 53,238 downwards.
ATTTCTCGTGCGGCTTTATTAGTAAAAGTCACGGCAACGATATGACGAGGTAAATACTCTTTGACTCGAATTAGATAAGCTATTTTATTAATGATTACCCGAGTTTTGCCCGAACCCGCACCAGCCAATACAAGGCATGGCCCCGAAACATATTCCACAGCTTGTTGTTGACTTGGATTTAAACGCACAGAAGAAAAGCCCTAAGTAAAATTGTTCGTTAGTATATACTGATTTATCAATCATGCGCAATCAGACGCATGACCAATTAAGCTAGACAAAATTCTTTATTGAATGAAAGTTAATGCGTGTTCAACAACTTCAATTCCCGCTCCTGGTTTATGCGCATTTTCGCTAAGGTAACGTCGCCACTGTTTTGCACCTTTTCTACCATTAAATATTCCTAAGGTGTGTCGCATAATGTGATTAAGTTGTCCGCCTTGACTAAGTTGTGTTTCAATATATGGATAAAGAGTTTGTATTGCGACAATAGGATCGATAATTGGCGTATCATCTCCAAAAATTTGCTGATCAATCTGAGTTAATAGCAGTGGATTTTGGTAAGCTTCTCGCCCAACCATGACACCATCAACATAGTTTAGATGATGTTTGATTTCTTCAATGGTTTTAATCCCACCATTTATGGCAATAGTTAACTGCGGATAGTCACGCTTTAGCTGGTAAACTCGCTCATAATCAAGTGGTGGTACTTCTCGATTCTCTTTTGGGCTTAGCCCCGAAAGCCATGCTTTGCGAGCATGAACAATAAATGTATCGGTATATGGCATCACTTTTTCAATAAATTCACATAAAAATGAATAACTATCTTGGTTATCAATACCTATGCGTGTTTTTACCGTGACAGGTATATTTACCTCTTTTTGCATAGCATCAATACAATTTGCGACTAAATCAGCTTTTCCCATTAAACAAGCACCAAACATACCATTTTGAACGCGATCTGATGGGCAACCTACATTAAGGTTAATTTCATTATATCCTCGTTCCTCTGCCAACTTGGCGCATTTAGCCAGTGCTATAGGATCACTTCCACCTAATTGTAAACTTACTGGCTGTTCCTGTTCATTAAAAGCGAGATAGTCTCCTTTACCATATAAAATTGCGCCAGTGGTTACCATTTCGGTATAAAGTAATGTTTGTTTAGTTAATATTCGATGAAAATATCGACAATGTTTGTCAGTCCAATCCAGCATTGGAGCTATAGAAAATTTATTTAAGGTTGATTTCATTGATATACCGGTGTTTAAAACTGTCTTTGTTGGTTATATTAAAATATTATTATACTTGGAACAACTTCATCTACATTCTTTAAACCTTCATTGTAATACACTTTAGCCTTAATCAGGCATTGAGCAGCTAATTTTAAGATGTGTGAAGTCTTTTTTAATATCATTCCCAGTGGTACTATTTTTTTCATTTAATTGTCTTACTCAAATGCACGTTAGAGCTAGTCTTATCGTTATTTCAGGGGTTTACCTTAGAATGATGTGATTAATATAAAAGTTAACCATGTACAATTCTTAAACAAATTTACTTCGACATAGGTAAAGAACGTGTTATTCTTACTTGCATTTTTTTAAATATAATAATTGGTAGTGATAGGAATGGAAATGTTAACAGATAATACAGATACTATTTTAATTAAATCAACAGAATTGTTAAAAAGCCAATTGAGATTTATTGGGACTATGCAACAAATCTTTGGCGTAGTAAATATTGTTATAGGTGCAATTAGCTGTTTAGGTATAATTACAGCTATTGTTGGTATTCCAGTAATAATCAACGGAGTTAAACTTTTTCAATCCGGTAGTGCATTTAGTCTAGCAGCAGCCCTCGGTAGAGGAGAAGACTTTACTGAAGCTATCAGAAATTTACATGGGTATTGGAAATATGTATTAATTGGAATTATATGTGCAGTTATTCTTTTCTTTATCTACCTTTTAATCATCTTTTCAATCATTGCTTCTATAGCTAATCACTAATAATTTACACAGTAATAATTTATCGAATTAAATAAATAAAAACCTCGCAGAATGACGAGGTTTTTTTGAAAATTTTATTCCGATCATTACTCTTCAGGGGCTTGTGGCGGACGTGAACTATTCGGTTGATCATCATCAGATTTTATATTAATTGGGTCTGAAATACCCTGTTGGTTCATCTCTTCTAAAGATAAAGAACCTTCTAAAGACGAAGTTTTAATATCAGTAACTATACCCATTTCATTAAAGTAAATAGCATAATTAATTTGGCTTAATTTTCCATGTTGAGGTTGTTGACGGAAAACATAGTACCAAACATTACCACCAAAAGCTGAAGTTAACATTGGCGAGCCCATAATAAATACGACCTGATCTTTGGATTGACCAACTTGTAATAATTCAATCGCTTCTGGAGAGATATAATTACCTTGATTGATATCAGGTCTATAAACTAAACGGTCAACAAGTGAACAACCAGTTATCGATATACTAGTCACAATTGCAAGCGGAATAAGTTTGAAAAACGACATCTAAATTAATCCATTCAAATATATAATGTCGCTTATTATCGCTGATATTTTGACTAAGCGCTAGATAAAATAAAAAAAACTTTAGGTAATAGGATATAAAATGTTTGCTTATATTGATGATAATTAACAACTGTTAATATTTTACTTTTTATCTCGAATGTTAATGCTCTATAATAAAAAACTATTCTCAACAAATGACAGGTAAAAAATGAAATTAGATACAATTGAGCAAAAAGCAAGTTATGCAATTGGACTTCAAATTGGCCAACAGCTAAAAGAATCTGGCTTACATAATTTAGAGTTAAATGCATTGAAACTTGCTATGGAAGATGTTCTAAGCGGTAATCAACCGGCTTTACCTTTACAAGAATTGCATGATGCCCTTCGTCATGTTCATGAAGAAGCAGCTAAAGAAAAAGCTAAACAAGCTGAAAAAATTGCCCAAGTAGGTAAAGACTTTTTAGCTGAGAATCTAAAAAAAGATGGCATCAAATCGACTGAATCTGGTTTACAATACGAAATTATTAAACAAGGTGATGGTGCATTCCCTAAAGCAACAGACCGTGTTCGAGTCCATTATACTGGACAGTTAATTGATGGTACGGTATTCGATAGCTCAGTTGAAAGAGGACAGCCAGCTGAATTCCCTGTCAATGGTGTGATTCGCGGTTGGGTTGAAGCATTACAATTAATGCCAGAAGGCTCAAAATGGCGTTTATATATTCCTCAAGAGTTAGCCTATGGTTCGCAAGGGGCTGGCTCTTCAATTCCTCCTTATAGTGCATTAATTTTCGATGTAGAATTATTAAAAGTGCTATAAGTTTATATGGGCGCATTCGCGTCCATGTTATCAAGTTCAATAGCAAATCAATTGCTTTATTTGATCACTCAATATTCCGCAATAAAAATGGATAGACCGAGGAAGTATTATCTATAATGTAAAACAACGCTTTTTTGAATAAAGTGTAAGTTATCAACAATAAGCAAAAATGCCTAACCTTCAGATTATTCCTCTTAAAAATATAGTTAAAATCGCCGTCAAATGACATCAGTTATTGCTATTTAGTTTCGACTTAGTCTCAATAAAGCATGAAATGTATATCATTTTGTTTAAGTATATAACTTGAAAGTTTTCCGCTATAATAACTTGTTATAAATATCTGATAAAAAAGTTAAGGAAAGTTATATGGCTACAAGTATGATTCGTATCGCTATTGCTGGCGCTGGTGGAAAAATGGGGCGACAGCTTATTCAATCTGTGTCACAAATAGAAGGGGTTACATTAGGTGCAGCATTTGAACGAGAAGGATCATCATTGGTCGGTAGCGATGCTGGTGAACTTGCCGGAATTGGGGCCTGTGGAATTAAAGTGACTGATAATCTACAACAGGCAAAAGACCAATTCGATGTATTAATCGATTTTACTCGTCCTGAAGGCACACTGGCTCATTTAGCTTTTTGTACAGACAATAAGAAAATGATGATTATCGGTACAACAGGATTTGATGAAGCAGGCAAAAAAGCTATTGCAACAGCCGCTAAGCAAATTGCTATAGTATTTGCTGCAAATTTTAGCGTTGGCGTGAATTTAGTGCTCAAGTTACTTGAAAAAGCGACTAAAATTATGGGTAGTTATACTGATATCGAAATTATAGAAGCACATCATCGTCATAAAGTTGACGCACCTTCTGGCACCGCACTAGCTATGGGCGAAGCAATTGCTGATACTTTAGGCTGCGATTTAAACGACCGCGCAGTTTATTGCCGTGAAGGACATACAGGAGAAAGACCAAAAGGTGCTATTGGATTTGCAACTATTCGTGCTGGTGATATTGTTGGTGAGCATACGGCTATTTTTGCCGATATTGGCGAAAGAGTCGAAATTAGCCATAAAGCCTCAAGCCGAATGACGTTCGCCAATGGTGCAGTCCGTGCTGCATTATGGCTTGCTGAGCAACCTGAAGGACTTTATGATATGCGCGATGTGCTTAATTTAAACAATCTATAATATTGAGTATGTTAGATGAAATTTGGATGCGACGAGCATTAGAATTAGCAAAACACGCAGAATCACTAGGCGAAATTCCTGTTGGAGCGGTTATTGTTGATGAACATAACCAAATCATTGGTGAAGGTTATAACCAATCAATAATTAATCATAATCCAACTGCTCATGCGGAAATTATGGCAATAGAACAAGCCGGTCAGTATAAAAAGAATTACCGATTAGTAAATACAACTTTATATGTCACCCTTGAACCTTGTATTATGTGTGCGGGGGCAATCATTCATAGTCGCATCAAGCGTGTGGTCTATGGAGCAAGTGATTTTAAAACTGGTGCGGCAGGTTCTTACATTGATATTCTTTCCCGAACAGGAATTAATCATTATGCTCAAATCATTGGTGGCGTATTGGCTGATGAGTGTAGTTCTATGTTAAGCGCTTTTTTTCAGAAGCGCCGCCAACAAAAAAAGCAAAATAAACAATCAATCCTCAAAACAATTGAAGATTAATTTAATATTTAAAAGAAAATTCTTTTAATCATTTCTTAATTATTTGATAAAAAATTAGTTTAGTTATTCTTTTTACCTATGAAAATTGTTAAAATCTGTTCTGATTTTTTTAAAGTACACTGAGCATTATTGATGAAAAAGCACACATTAGAAACGATGATATCGGCTGAAGATATCCAAACACGAGTAAGTAAATTAGGACAACAAATTAGCCAAGATTATGCTCAAAGTCAAAACGAGCTTATATTAGTTGGTTTGTTAAGAGGTTCGTTTATTTTTATGGCTGATTTAAGCCGTGCTATTACTGTCGGGCATGAAGTTGATTTTATGACGGCTTCGAGTTATGGCAATGCGGTGGTAAGTAATAGAGATGTTAAAATATTAAAAGATTTAGATGAAGATATTCGTGATAAAGATGTGTTAATTGTCGAAGATATTATTGATACAGGTAATACGCTTAGTAAAGTGATGGCAATACTTAAGTTGCGTCATCCGCGTAGTATTGAAATTTGTACATTACTAGACAAACCATCTCGGCGTGAAGTAGCAGTACCTGTTAAATATATTGGATTTTCCATCCCTGATGAGTTTGTGGTTGGTTATGGTATCGATTATGCACAACATTACCGCCACTTACCTTATATTGGACATGTGAAATTACTTGAATCTTAAACATTATCGAGGTGTATGTGTTACGATTTTCTCGCTCATTATGCTTACTTTTAATGGTTACGACAGCATCAACTTATGCAGATATGAAGTTATCCATTAAAGGATTGTCTGGAGAGCTTGAAGAAAATGTCGACGCACGCCTTTCTTTAATTACGCCAGATAAGATTAATAATACGCCAAATTTCAAACGTTATTTTGAGAGTGAAACGCAAAAAGCATTACGTGCTTTAGGTTATTATTCCCCTACTTTTGAATATGATGAAACCGATCCTAAAGTATTAGCAGTAAAAATAACTCCTGGACAGCCTGTCAGAATAAAACAATTAAATATCAATCTGAATGGTGAAGGGAAACAAGATAAAGATTTTCAAGAATTAATGGCGACACAATTACCTAAAATTGGTGATGTGTTAAACCATGGCACTTATGAGAATTTCAAGAAAGGATTACAAAGCATATCGTTAAAAAAAGGGTACTTTGACGCAGATATGCCTACTCATCAATTGGCGATAGCTCAATTTGATCATCAAGCTTTTTGGAATATAGACTTTAATACAGGTAAGCGTTACAAATTTAGCAAAGTCAATTTTCCTAATGCAAAAATCCGTCAGGATTATCTCCAAAATATTGTACCGTTTAAAGAAGGTGATGAATACTCTGCTGAAGATTTATCTTTATTAAATCGCCGTCTTAGTTCAACTAACTGGTTTAATTCTGTAGTGGTTACACCAGATTTTCCTCATCTTACAGCAGATAAAGCATTACCCATTGAAGTTGCAACAACACCTAGAAAAAGAAATGCAATGGACTTAGGTTTGGGTTTTTCAACCGATAATGGTGTGCATGGTAAAATTGGTTGGAATAAACCTTGGATCAATAGCCGAGGACAGAGTTTTCAAAGTAGCTTATCCCTCTCATCGCCTGAACAGGTTATTACGATGAGCTATAAAATTCCACTGAAAAAAAATCCGATTGAACAATATTATACTATTCAAGGTGGTTATAAAAAAATCGATAATAACGATACCTATTCTCGATCTTATACATTTGGCGTGCTTCGTAATTGGGATAACTTTGATGGTTGGCAAACAGCATTAGGTTTAAATATGTTGCGGGACAACTTCACCCAAGGTGATGACAGTTACAAAACCAACTTATATTATCCATCAGTTAGTATTTCGCGTGTTCGTAATGATGGTAAATTATTGCCTATGTGGGGCGATTCTCAACGTTTTTCAATTGAAAGCGGTGCTGATGCGTTAGGATCTGATATCAATTTAGTGCGTTTTCAAACGCAACAAACTTGGATTCGTTCAATAAATCAATCACATCGATTCATTGCTAGAGGCAATTTCGGCATTATCCAAGCCAGTAACTTTGAGCGGGTTCCGCCCTCTTTCAGATTTTTTGCTGGTGGTGACCGAAGCATCCGCGGGTATAGTTACCAATCCATATCACCTAAAGATAAAAAAGGTAAATTAAAAGGCGCGTCAAAACTGATAACCGGTTCTGCTGAATATCAATACAATGTTACTGGTTCTTGGTGGGGAGCGGCATTTATTGACACGGGTGAAGCGATAGATAAAGTCGATAAAGCTAAGTTTTATACAGGTACAGGCTTAGGTGTTCGCTGGGCTTCACCGGTAGGTCCAATTAAGTTCGATTTAGCAACACCTCTAAACAAAAAAGATAAAGGCTCAATACATCTATATATTGGTTTGGGAAGCGAATTATAAAATGGCAAAAAATCCAAATAGAGTAAAAAAAGCTGAAAAAATAAAGCGAATCCGAAAGTGGAAAAAACGCAGTATTGTCGTGTTATCCATTTTTGTTTTTCTCATCACTTTTATTATTTTGATGATCTATACCAGTTTAGGTGTAAAACTAACAACTTACGTACTTAATAAATTTTTACCCGAATTAAAAATTGAACAAGTAGATGGCACTTTTCATAATTTACACCTTCAAGGGCTGTCATTAGAACTTCCGGGCATTGATGTTAAAGTAAAAGATGCAAAATTCAAATTGAATGGTTCATGTTTGATTCAAACCAAAATTTGTGTCAAACAGTTTGATGCTGATGGTGTAAGCGTTATTATTGATACTGACAAAATCAATCGTTCACCAGATGAACCTATTCCCGAAAAACGAGAAACAATTAGTACACCACTACCAATTGATCTTAAGCAGACCCATATCACTAATGTCAATGTAAAAGTCAATGATATGCAATTTGGCATGTCAGACTTTACAGGTAAAGCTAGATGGGTGAATGAAAAAATTTATGTTTATCCATCAGTTGCTATGGATTTATCAGCTATCTTTGCCGATACTGATGATAATAAATCAATTACTACTTCAAATGATGATTTACCATTAAATCAAAAAATTAACCAAATATTTAATCAACCTCTAATTACGTCACTACCACAAGTTAATATTCCATTAGATTTTGATGTTACTAGTTTAACCGGTAACAATTGGTTGCTACATATTGGTGGTCAAGATTACCATTTCAACCAGGTTAGTATTAAAACGGATATGATTAATAATCATATTATTGTAAAACAAGTTGAAACTGATGCTATAACACCATATGCCAATGGGCATGCTTTTGTATCAGGGCAGATTACCTTAGGCGATGATTGGCCTATTTTTGCTTTAGTGAAAGTGGATACTGAAAGTAATCATCTTAATGGACAGTTTTCAGGAAAATTATTAGGTCAATTGTCCACTTACACCAATATTAACGGATTGAATCAAATTACTATTGATGGGCAAATTAACTTTATTGAGAAATATTTACCATTAATGGCTAAAATCAATGGTAAACATATCCAATGGCCAATTGAAGGTAAGCCACAATATCAGTTAGATAATTTTGATATCGCATTAGATGGAAATACCGAAAAATATAATATGCTAGCCAAAGGCGATATTAAAGGTGAAGGTTTACCTGATACCAGTTTCGACGTTATTGGTAATGGCACAAATCAATCAGCATCCTTTGATCATGCTAATATTAAATTACCTCAAGGTAGCATTAATATTACAGGTCATTTAGATTGGCAAAAAGCTTTAAAATGGGATACTAATATAAAATTAGATAATGTTGATCTTACTAAAGAATTACCTGCCTACCCTATTCGGTTAGTCGGACAATTAAAAACCACAGGGGCATTTGATAAGGATTCATGGCAATTAAATATACCGGATATGCAGTTAAAAGGTAATATAAAACAAGCAAACTTTTTAGCAAATGGTAATTTGTTTGCCGATTCTAACCACGCTATATCAGCCAATAACCTTGAAATGGTTTGGGGTAAAAACCAAATTAACATCAATGGTTCTACAGATAAGGGAAATCTGAATGCGCAACTTAATTTAAGTGCTTTATCATTACTGGTTAATAATCTTAATGGTGCTGTTGTAGGAAATGTTAAAATGACAGGAAATAGTGCTTCTCCTGTTATTAACACGAACTTAAATATTAATGCATTAAGTTATGAAACTATTTCGATAGCCAAGGCAAACCTAACTGGCAAAGTTCAATATACCAATCAATTTAGTGGTCAATTGAATCTAGTTGGTCAAAATATCGATATTGCAAATGAAAGTATCAAAAAAGCTAACATAGAACTTTCAGGTAATGAAGCTCATCACACTTTAACCATCAATCTTGATGGTAGCCCTCTTTCCATGACAACTTCTTTAACAGGTGAACTTGATAAAGAACATACTATATGGACTGGAAATATACCACGTAGTTTAATAACATTAGGTGATAAGAGCCGTTGGCAATTAACCAAGCCGATCAGTCTTTCTTATGATATCACTAAAGAAATTCCAACTATTGGCGCTCATTGTTGGCGTGATAATATTTCAAGTATCTGTTTAGATAAATCATTTTCTATTGCGCCAAATAATGAAACATCAATTACATTAAAAGATATTGATCTGGCTAAGTTACCTATTCCAAATGATGGTGAAACTAAAATTGATGGTTTCATAAATGGAAAGGCAAATATTAAATTTGATGACTCAAGCAAAATTCCAAGTATCAAAGCAAATATAACTAGTAATAAAGTTTATGTTAAACAAATGATCACTAATCAAGCTTTGCCGATTCCATTTGATTTATTCAATATCAATGCAGAATTTAATGAGCAACAAGCTAAGCTAGATTGGCGTTTTAGTTTAAATAAATTAGGAAAAATCACTGGTGATTTATTAATTAAAGATCCTACCGCTAAAAAAGAGTTAAGTGGCCAATTGAATATTGACAATTTGGCATTAGCGATTGTGAATCCGTTATTGAGTAAAGATGAATATGCCAAAGGCGCTATCAATGGTAATATCAAATTCTCTGGCTCATTAATGGACCCAATCTTAAATGGTGGCATCAACTTAAGACATAGTGATATTAAGACTTATCAATTACCAATTGATGTAAAATCCGCTATGGTTGATATTAAATTTAATGGTAAATCATCAACATTAAAAGGTGTATTAGTAACTAAATCTGGAAATATCAATATTAATGGCCAAGCTAGTTGGAATAACTTCGAAAAATGGCAAGCTAATATAACTGTAAATGGTGCCGCTATGGAGGTTACTGTACCGCCAATGATTGTTATGTCTGTCATTCCAGACATTAAGATCGAGGCAACGCAAGATGAACTAACGGTACTTGGTAAAGTTTCAATTCCAAAAGGTAAAATTACGGTTGATTCACTTCCGCCTTCAAGTATTGATGTTTCTCCTGATGAAGTAATGTTGGATAGGAACTATAAACAAATTCAACCACAAAACTTTGGTATGAAAATTAATAGTCATATCGAAATCAATATTGGTGATAACGTCACGGTCGATGCATTTGGATTAAAAGCATCATTAAAAGGGAAATTGATCGCAACACAGACTAATAAAGGGTTGGATTTACATGGTGAAATTCTTATTCCTAATGGTCGATTCCATGCCTATGGACAGGATTTAATTATCCACAAAGGCGTTGTCACTTTTTCAGGACCAACCGATCAAGCTATCTTAGACATAGAAGCAATAAGAAATCCTGACTCAATGGATAATAGAAATATTACAGCAGGGATTCGAGTTAAAGGATCTACAGAAGATCCTAAGATCGAAATATTTTCTGATCCAGCTATGTCACAACAAGAAGCACTTTCTTATTTAATTCGAGGTCAAGGTCTTGATAGCTCCGATCAGAGTGACAACGATATGATGACGGCATTTTTAGTTGGTGTTGGGACAGCAAAAACAGGAAAATTCATCGGTGATATAGGTAATGCTTTTGGAATTAAAAATCTAACTTTAGATACTCAAGGAGCAGGTAATAATTCAAAAGTGGTAGTAAGTGGCTATATTTTACCTAATCTACAATTAAAATATGGTGTAGGTATTTTTGACTCATTAGCAACGTTTACCTTACGATATAGACTTTTACCAAATTTATACGTGGAAGCTGCTTCTGGTCTAGCACAAACTTTAGATCTTATTTATCAATTTGAATTTAATTAATTTCAAACATCTAATTTAGTTTGCCAAAATTGGCAAACTAAATTAAGATTTACTACCAATAAGCATTTCTCGCTTAACCCCAAATCCCTTATGTTTTTTGACATTAAAACCTGCATTGATTAAATTACGTCGAACAAATCCTGCCGCAGTAAAAGTAGCAAAAGAACCTCCTTCATTCGTTAAGTCATAGCACTTTTTAAAAAGCGATTCCGACCACATTTCAGGATTCTTTGCAGGTGAAAAACCATCAAAAAACCAAACATCAATCAAACAATTTTGTTGTTTTAAAAACTTTGGATAGTGAGTGATATCGTCATAGCAAATAACTAAATGAGTATCATCTAAAACAATACTTTGAGACTCGTTTAAAGAATCTCTTAATTGTTTGGCTAGTAAACTCAAAGAATCATTACTGTTGATTATTTTACTATGAACTTTTGACATTTCTTTTTCAGATAAAGGATATTTTTCAACACTAAAAAAATCCAATCTTTTAAGAGGACTATTAGGTTTATTCTCTCTAAATTGTTTGAACATTTGCCAAGCAATTAAAAAACTTAGACCTGTACCAAAACCTGTTTCTGCTATAGTGAAGCTTTCGCGCTGATGTAGCAAAAAACGCTCATATAAACTATTTCCTTCAATGAACACATAACGAGTTTCATCGATTGCGCCGTTGGTATTAAAATAGATATCATCAAAATAACGAGAAATTGGGGTTTGATTTTCATCCCAAATGATTGTTGATTCGTGCATAAACATCCTTCAAAGCGATATTTAACAAACTGTATATTCTTATAGATTACGTATATAATACGCCAAGTTAACTTATGAGGTAAATTATGGTTTTTCTTTTTCGCTTAATCATCGTGTTATTTATTGGTATTTTAACTTGTGTACTAGGCGTTATTTTTTGCTTATTCAATCCTCGCAACCCCAAAAATGTGGCTCGATTTGCCCATCTTTTCAGCTTTTTCTTTAAACCAATATTAGGAGTAAAAGTCGATACTCGTAAATACCCCGAAATTGAAAATTTAGGTAGCTGTGTATTTATTGCTAATCACCAAAATAATTATGATATGGTTGTCGCTGCTGATATTGTACAGCCTAAAACAGTTACGGTAGGCAAAAAAAGTCTTGCTTTGATTCCATTCTTTGGTCAACTTTATTACCTTACAGGAAATATTTTGATTGACCGTAACAATAAATCAAAAGCTCGTGATACGATTAATTTGGTCGTTAAAGAAATAAAAAAACGTGGTATATCAATTTGGATGTTTCCTGAAGGAACCCGTAGTCGAGGGCGAGGTTTGTTGCCCTTTAAAACAGGCGCATTTAAAGCAGCTATTGCAGCTGGAGTCCCTATTGTGCCAATTTGTGTGTCGGATACGAATAACATTAACCTAAATCGCCTCAATAATGGTCATATGATTGTCGAAATGCTATCACCTATTGAAACAAAAAATTTATGTAAAGAAGATGCAAGAACTTTGATGGAACAATGTTATCAACAAATGTCAGAAAAAATTGCTCAAATTAATTTAGAAGTAACTAAATTAAATAATAAATATGACTGTTAACGATCGTAATTTTGATGATATTAGCCATAAATTTGCTAAAAATATTTATGGTACAACTAAAGGCAAAATCCGAGAAGCTATTGTTTGGCAAGAACTTGAAACCATATTGGCCAAATATCCTAAACCTATCAACATCCTTGACGCTGGTGGTGGTCAAGGACAAATAGCGTGTAGACTTGCCAAATTAGGACACAATATAACTGTTTGTGATATTTCCAAACAAATGCTTGATTTAGCTAGCCATCAAGCGCAGCAAGAAAATTTAACCTTAAACTTTATTCATTGTTCAATTCAAAATCTTGATAAGTTTATCGATCAACCTTTTGATCTTGTGATTTGCCATGCTGTATTAGAATGGGTAGCTGATCCTGTACAGATAATCCAATCCTTAAAAAGACATCTAAAAAAAGAGGGTTATTTATCTTTAATGTTTTATAACTATCATGGACTATTATTTAAAACGGTGACATTAGGTAACTTTGGATATACTCAATCAGGACTTGCTAAACGCAAAAAGAAAACCTTATCGCCTGATTATCCTCGTGATCCAAATCAAGTGTATCAATGGCTAATTAAACAAAGTTTTGAGATTACGAATAAAACAGGAATCCGAGTCTTTCATGACTATTTAACTAATAAGTCAAAAGCAGAAACTCATTTTGATCAGTTATTAGAAATTGAAAAACAATACTGCCAAAGCGAACCTTATATTAACTTAGCTAGATATATTTTAGTTACTGCAAAATTATTAAATTGAAATTTATAGAAGATATTAAGGATAGCATATTCCTTTACGCTATCCTTTTTTATTTTAGAAGAAAATTGCATTAACAACTAATAATGTAACCGTTCCTGCAGCCCAAAGAACGGTAGTTGTCATACTCCAAACTTTAATTTGTTCTTTAACTTCTGTAACCCCTAATGAACGATTAACCACCCAAAAGTATGCATCATTGAAGTGAGAGAACATAAATGATCCAATAGAGCACCCTAACCCTGCCATAATTGGATTTACACCTAGTGTCCCAATCATTGGGGCAGTAATACTTGCTGCTGTAATCATTGCAACCACACCTGATCCTTGTATTAACCGAATCAAAGTCGAGATTGTCAACGGTAACAAAATACCTGGGACTCCAATTTGAACAATATACTCTGCGATTATTTGCCCTGTCCCTGAATCACGCAACACCATTCCTAATGCGCCACCGCCACCAATGACAAGCAATATAATACCTGCTGATCGAATTGAATTTTCCATTTGATGTACAACATCTTTTCTTGGGAATGAATTGGTTAAGGCCATAATTGCGATTAATAGCCCAATTCCAACAGCAACAATTGGGTGCCCGATAGTTTTTAACATAATAGCAATAGAGTTATCCCATTTCATTTCATTAACTAATGTCGCAGTTAATATCAGAATAATTGGAGTAACTATTGGTGCAAAAGATGCTAATGCGCTTGGTAATTGTTGGTCATCTTGTATATTTTGTGATGTAACAGTTAAGCGTTCCCGTGTGAAGTTTTCACCATCTTCAGTTGGAATTTGATAAATGCTACGACCCACATGACGAGTATAAATAAATCCAGCAATAGTAATAGGTATAGCTACAACCATTGCCCATAGCATATATTCACCTAGTCCAATACCAAACTGAGAAACAACACCAAATGGCCCAACTGCTGGCGGGATCATACTATGACTAATAACTAATCCCATTGCTAATGTTGAACCAAGTCCCACAACAGACTTACCTGTACTACGAGAAATTGCCTTTACAAGAGGTAATAGGACAATAAATGCTGAATCACAAAAAACAGCTAAACTAACTAATAATCCTATAATAACTAGGGCTAATTCTTCTCTTCCTTTCCCTAATAAATTAATAAAAACTTGAGCCATTTTTTGTGCAGCACCACTCATCTGCAAAACAGACCCCATCATAACACCAAAACCAATTACAATTCCGATGTTACCAAGTGTGTTACCAAAGCCTTTACTAATTGTTGCTATCATAAACTCACCAGGCATTCCCCCTAATGATCCAGTAATTACAGCAGATATAATTAATGCAGGAAATGCTTGAATTCTTGTTTTTAAAATCATAAAAAGTAATAAAGTTATTGCAACAAGCAAACCAGCTACCATTCGCCAGCTACTTTTTTCAATACTATGTAAACTTCCTAAATAAAAAACAATTAATCCTACAACCACTAGAATAATGCCATTTAATAAGACATAAGGATAAAGTGATTTTTTATTATTTTCTTTTTTAGACATATGCAAACCCTCCTTCGACAATGATAATCACTATCGAAAAATAAATAGTTATAAGTATAAATACTTACTAACGTTTGAAATTTGGTGCGTAAAGCGCAGCTAAACGAATTGCTTCAATCAAACTAACTGGATTGGCTATTCCTTTACCGGCAATGTCATTTGCTGTGCCATGATCAACTGAAGTACGGAGAATAGGCATACCATTGGTAATTGAAATAGTACGATGAAAATCAACCATTTTCGTTGCAATATGACCTTGATCATGGTACGGAGATAACACTGCATCATATCCCCCACCCATGGCAAAATGGAAAACACTATCTGCCGGTTTCGGACCATTAATATCAATCCCTTGTTGTTTAGCCAACTCAATACCAGGTAATAGGACATCATCATCTTCATGACCAAAAAGACCATGCTCACCACAGTGAGGATTTATTCCTGCAACGGTCATTTTAGGTTTATCAATACCTAATTTGATTAATGCTTCATTACAACGGATAGCATAATCACATACTCTTTCTGGTGTTAATGATTCGATGGCTTTGATAAGAGCCAAATGGCGTGTTAGGAAAAAGACTCGTAAATCTCTAACTTGAAACATGGTTAAAGGATCTTTACTGCCAGTAAGGTCTGCTAATATCTCGGTATGACCGATATAATTAACATTTCCTGCTTTTAACGACTCTTTATTGATTGGTGTAGTTGCTATAGCATCAAGTTTCTTTTGCATAGCAAGCTCGGTTATAACTTTAATATAATTAAATGCAGCTTGCCCACATTGGCCTTCAATTTGGCCAATTTTGAAAGTGTCATAATTTAATTGGCCACATTGAATAAGATTCAAAACATTAGGTTCATCTTGTATTTGTGAAAGATCAGTTATTTGATTGATATGTAAATTTACTTTGGAGAATTTACAGGCATCTTCTAATACTTTTTTATCACCAGCTACCACTACACATCCATATTTATACGTTTCTGGTGCAGCGATACTTTTAACAACAATTTCAGGACCGATTCCTGCTGGATCGCCCATAGGCACGCCAATTAAGCTACGATGGTTCATGTCTTACTCCTTTAACTTTTTTCAGAATTTATTAAACTCTATTTTTATTTATTAACTAAATTAACTCAGGGTTATTAATGCTTTAAACTTTCATGTGATGAAATTTTTGTACTCAGATAATCGATACAATGAACTAAAGTATTATCATTACCAACAAAACCACCTTTAGTTACAATCGAATAACCATCGCATTGTCCTCCAACCAAATGCCCGTAAACCGTTAATGGCTCTACTTCATCTTTTAGCAAGAACCCACTACTGCCTAAGCGATTAACAACATTTACGGTTACATCACCTCCACTGGTATAAATGCCACGTATGATAGATTCAGGATGGAGTAATACCTGTGCAGTAATTTCAGCAATGGCTTGATTTAACGTGTTGCTAATTTCGCTCTTATTCATATTATGTTTAGTAGCGAGTTTACTTAAATCACAGACATGCTCAGGCATTTCAACTGTATCAATACCAATAACATCAAATTGTTCGACTTTTTCTAACAATTTATCGACGATAGGTTTAGCTTTCTTAGTGTCTTTTGCAATCTCAATTAATTCATCGACTAAAACTGTTTCTAACCAAACTTTCCGGTCATATCTCAATTTTTTAATTTGTCTTTGAGTAAGATCCGAAACACTTCCTATTGCAACAAAGACTTTGTTTGCCATTTTTTTTTCAGACGAATAACGAAGATCTGCAAATTGCGCAGTAAATGGTCCAGGATCTACACAAAAAACAGGCAAATTAATATTATTAGCTGCTTGAGCGATAACGCTTATATCCGTATCTGTTGTTGCGTCAAATATGACAATTCGTCCTCCCTGTTGATATATTTGTTTTAACCGTTGCTCAATTCTATCTTTGCCTTCTAAAACATCCTTTAGTGCAATATGAGAAACTGGATAACGGGATTGGCATCGAAATAATTCAATAATTGAAGACTCAGTCATCGGATTTTTAGGATCGTTACGCATCGCTGTATTTTGCAATGGAACGCCATTAACTAATAAAGAACCACCTACACAGATACGATCACTCGATGGGTAAACTGGAACAACTAAAGCCATTAAATTAGGATCATTATCAATAACGGCATCAACTTCTGCTCCTAGATTTCCTCGTAATGTTGAATCAATTCGTTTACTAATTAAAGGTTGATATTTACTAAATTGATTTATGCAATCAACAACACGCGAATATGCCTCTTTATAAGGTATTGAACGAGAATCTGTTGCAAACGAAATAACATCAAATTTGCTAAGATCTTCATTAAATTTTTCCAAACAAGTGATCGCGTTAAACCCTTTTTTGCTTAATAAAGCACATGTGGCATTAGCACCTGTTAAATCATCAGCTACAACGGCTACTTTCATGTTTTTGCTTCCTCTCAAAAATTAAGTTCAGTTAATGAACTTTTTATACATCTACCATTAGGTAGTTTGTTACACGACTTCAAACATATATTTAATATCCTGTTTTAATAATTGCTTTTCAAAATTACTCGGAAATTGCTTTTCAGTTATAAGGTAATTAAAGCGACTCAAATCACAGATTTTAAATCGACATCTAAGTCCTAATTTACTGCTGTCAACAAGCAAAACAGATTGAATAGATCGGGTTAAGGCCATCCATTTACAGTCAGCTTTAATTTGAGATGTCGTTAATGCGCCATCTTCAAGATTAAAACCATCAGCGCCAATAAATGCCAAATCGATAACCTGTTCAGATAGATACTTCATTGATTGTGAGTTATAAATGGCTGCACTAGACGCTTGTATTTCACCAGGACAAATAATGGTATTCACTTCTGGATGAGAAGATAATTCAAGAGCAACGTGTAAATCTGGAGTAATAACTGTAATAGGAACATTGATGTTCAATGCAAATTCTCGCATTGTTGTGCCTGCATCAATAAAGATCACCATTCCTGGTTGCAATAATCCTGTTGCAATTTTACCTACCTTCTTTTTTCCTTCTGAAAATCGATTTTGCTTGATGTTATATAGAGGGGTACCATTTAAAAAACTTCTCTTTATTTCACCACCATAAGATACTTTTATTAGGCCTTTTTCTTGCAAAAGCTTTAAATCACGCCTAATACTCATATGCGAAACGGAAAAAAGCTTAGATAATGAATTGATATTGGCAACATCATATTCATCTAAGTACTCTAAAATTCTTTTGTATCTCGGTAATTCTTGTTTCATAGTTAATTTCTCAATTAATTTGAGGGCATTGTAGTAATAAAATAATTCACAAAATGTTAATCTTTTAACACTTTCACAACCAAGTTTAACAATTGTGATCCCAATCAAACTTTCACTTTTTCATCGTAAGTATTTTGTGAATCATCAAAATTATTTTTCATTTTATTAGTACAATTTCTAAACATGTTTAATTCGTTGTTGACAGAATTAATTCAATTAAATCAATTTATAAATAAGGATAATTGAGATATGACCACAAAATCTGCGAACCTTTTGACACTTAAAAGTGAAACTTTAAAAATGGCGAAACAAGTTTTAAAACAAGAAGCAGCTGCAATAGAGGATATTGTTGATACCATCAACGAAAGTTTCTTTAATGCTGTCGAGTTAATTTTGAATACGTCAGGAAGAGTTATCGTAACTGGAATGGGAAAGCCAGGATATATTGCTCGTAAGCTTTCAGCTACATTTATGAGTACTGGAACACCATCATTTTATTTACATCCAGCTGAAGCAATCCATGGTGACTTAGGTAGCCTTACTAAATTTGACACCATTATTGCGATATCAAATAGCGGAGAAACCGCCGAGATTCTTAATATCTTATCCACCATACAAAAAATTAACATTCCACTAATTTCAATTTGTGGTAATCCTTCATCGACGTTAGCCCGATTTGCAACATATAATTTAGATGCGCATATAACTAATGAAGCATGCCCATTAAATTTAGCGCCAACTACAAGTACTACTGTCCAATTAGCATTAAGTGATGCTTTAGCAATTTCAGTTATGAACGCTAAAAAATTTACCAAAAATGATTTTGCTTTTTATCACCCAGGCGGAAGTTTAGGGCAAATTCGTTTAATGACTGTTAAGCAATTGGTAGAAAAACATAATAGACAGATATCGATTACTGCTGAAAAATCTATTTCTGATGCCTTTTTTGTGATGACTAATTCTGGAATAGGTGCAGTTGCAATAGTAAATAAGGAAAATGCATTACTTGGTATAATCACTGATGGCGATATTCGAAGACAGCTAAAGACTTATCCAGATTTATTAAATATCAATGTTACTCAGTTGATGATATCAACTCCTGTAACAGTTGAACAAAACCAAACAGTTTCAGATGCTTTAAATATAATGGAACAACACAAGCCAAGACCAATAACAGTTTTACCGGTACTTGATGTTAATGAAAAATTCATAGGTATGATTCACATAACTGATATATACCATTAAATCGTGTCATTTTTTATCATAAATTCATTAGCAACAAAACTAAGATGTAGAAATGAATACTCGAAAATTTGCCAATAAATCGTTATTATATTATTTTTACTAGTTAAAGGTTGTGATTATGATTGTTGTTACTGGCGGTGCTGGGTTTATTGGAAGTAATATCGTTAAAGGATTAAATGATCTAGGGCACAAAGATATTTTAGTGGTAGATGATTTAACTGATGGTACTAAATTTTCAAATTTAGCCGATTTAGATATTGCTGATTATATGGATAAAGATGAATTTATAGCAGAAATAATATCTGGCGAAAATCTTGATATTGAAGTTATTTTCCATCAAGGTGCTTGTTCATCCACAACAGAATGGGATGGCAAATTTATGATGGAAAATAATTATAATTATTCTAAGGATTTGCTCCATTATTGTTTAGATTTTGATATTCCTTTTTTATATGCATCCTCAGCTGCCACTTATGGTGGTCGGAGCGATAATTTTATTGAAGAGCGTTCCTATGAAAAACCATTAAATGTTTATGGTTATTCAAAATTCTTATTCGACCAATATGTCCGTGAAATATTACCACAAGCAAATTCACAAATTTGTGGATTTCGTTATTTTAATGTTTATGGTCCACGGGAAAACCATAAAGGTAGCATGGCTAGCGTCGCATTCCATTTAAATGAACAAATCAATAAAGGGGAAAAACCTAAATTATTTACTGGAAGTGATAATTTTAGACGTGATTTTATTTATGTTGGAGATGTCGTTGAGGTAAACTTATGGTTCTGGAAAAATAATGTTTCTGGCATCTTTAATTGTGGAACTGGACGAGCTGAATCTTTCCAATCAGTAGCTGATGCAGTTTTAAATTATCATCAAAAAGGTGAAATTGATTATATTCCTTTCCCAGAACACCTGAAAGGACGTTACCAAAGCTTTACTCAAGCTGATTTGACTAAATTTAGAAAAACAGGATGTCCAATTGAGTTTAAAACAGTTGCACAAGGTACAACTGAATATATGAAATGGTTAAACGAGCAATAAGAGGAACAACAATGAAAACCCTGATTATTGGTCCATCTTGGGTTGGTGACATGATGATGTCCCAAAGTTTATATCGCACTTTAAAGCATCTAGAGCCAACTATTGAAATTGATGTAATGGCACCAGCTTGGTGCCGTGCTTTATTGAATAAAATGCCTGAAGTCAATCAATCAATTGCTATGCCAATTAATCATGGGGAGTTTGCATTAACTAAACGTTACCAACTAGGAAAAGAATTACGTCAATACGACCAAGCAATCATTTTACCTAACTCATTTAAATCAGCACTGATTCCTTTCTTTGCTAAAATTCCTAAACGCACTGGCTGGAAGGGTGAGATGCGTTATGGTTTATTAAATGATATGCGTATACTTGATAAAAAAGCGTTTCCATTAATGGTCGAACGTTATGTCGCCCTTGCCTACCCTAAACAAGATATCCATTCAGCAAAAGATATTCCTCAACCAATTTTATGGCCAAAACTGAGTGTTGAAAAGGATGAGGTTGAGCAAGCATTATCAAACTTTAATATTCCTACAGATGTTCCTTTAATTGGATTTTGTCCTGGCGCTGAATTTGGCCCTGCTAAACGTTGGCCTGATTATCACTATGCTGCATTGGCTGATTTGATAGTAAAACAACATGCTAAAATTATTATCTTTGGTTCAGAAAAAGATAAAGCTGTTGGAGAACAGATTATTGCCAAAATGGCGCATGGTGATCAGTGTATTAATCTTGCTGGCCAAACAAAATTAGAACAAGCGATCAACTTGATTGCGGCATGTAAAGCAATTGTCACTAATGATTCAGGCTTAATGCATGTTGCAGCTGCACTTGATAAGCCTTTAGTTGCACTTTATGGACCAAGTAGCCCTGATTTTACTCCCCCATTATCAAATAAAGCAGAAGTCATTAGACTCATTACTGGCTACCACCGAGTTCGTAAAGGTGATAGTGAGCAAGGTTATCATCAAAGTCTAATTGATATAAAACCCGATCATGTTTTTGAAACATTGATGAAACTTATCGTTCGCTGTGAAAAGAGTAATTAATTATGCGTGTATTGGTTGTTAAAACTTCATCAATGGGTGATGTGTTGCATACTTTACCGGCTTTAACAGATGCCGCCAACAATCTACCAAATATTACATTTGATTGGGTAGTTGAAGAAAACTTTTCACAGATTCCAAGTTGGCATTTTGCTGTAGATGAAGTTATCCCAGTTGCAATAAGGCGTTGGCGAAAAAACTGGTTTGCTAAAACGGTTCGTCAAGAACGCCACCAATTTATAGAACATTTAAGACGACAACAGTATGATTGCATCATTGATGCTCAAGGTTTAATAAAAAGCGCATTTTTAATTACTCGTAAAGCGCGAGGTATTAAGCATGGCTTAGATCGACAAAGCATCAAAGAACCCATCGCTAGTTGGTTTTATGATGTTAAACATCATGTCCCTAAACAGATGCATGCCATAGAGCGTGTTCGGATGCTGTTTGCTAAAAGTCTTAATTACTTGCAACCTGATTCAATCGGTGATTATGCTATTGCTCGTCATTTCTTAACTGCATTACCTGATGATAACCAGAAATATTTAGTATTCCTTCATGCTACTACTCGCGACGAAAAGCACTGGACAGAAGAAGCATGGCGAGAATTAATTAAATTAATTCAACCAACAGGACTAAGGATTAAACTACCATGGGGAGCTCCTCATGAGCAAGAACGGGCTTTACGCTTAGCACAAGGATTTAATCACGTTGAAGTATTACCAAAGCTTTCTCTTAACGAAATCGCAACGGTTATTGCGGGTTCAAAAGCTGTAGTGTCAGTAGATACAGGATTAAGCCATTTAACAGCGGCACTAGATCGTCCTAATATAACTTTATTTGGAAAAACCGATCCAAACCTAATTGGAGGATATGGCAAAAACCAACACAGCATCATTTCAAAAGATAAAACGATGCAATCAATCACATCCAATGAAGTTTATCAAATGTTAACTGCGTTTATTTAAATTGTATTTGAGTTTCAATAAATAGGAAGATAATAATATGAACAAATATCATGAGCTAATTCGTGAAAGATATGCTCAAATTGGCAGTAATGATTTAGGTTATATTGAAGATGCGTTAGGTGTGGTAATGATGGTACTTAATGAAGTAGTCGATAATCAACTAGTACCGCAAGATCTAAGAGAAAAAGCCGCATACGCTGCAGCTAATCTCTTAATAAGTGATTATGATGTTAAATAACGGTCGGAAGATTGATTATAAAACGTGTAGACAGATCATCTGATTCAACATAAATATGACCCTTATGTGTATCGATAATCGATTTTACAATAGCCAAACCAATTCCGGTACCTGAGCTATCTTTGTTATTTCGATGACGCGATTCATCAACTCGATAAAAGCGGTCAAAAAGATGAGGTAAATGACGACTTTCAATCTTTTTACCAGGGTTAGAGATGATAATTTGAATTCGTTTTTGTGTAAGTTGACCCAATTTAATCTTAATTGTTTGATTTTCAGGGGTATAACGAATCGCATTGGAGATGATATTACTTATCGCCCGCCCTAACATCATTTTATCGCCTTGAATATGAGAACAATTACCTTCAAGTTCAAAAGTAATATTTTTCTCATCAGTCAAAGGTTCAAAATATTCACACATTAAACTAATCATCGAATGTAAATCTATATCGATAAGATTAGGTACTAGCTGATGATTATCGGCTTGTGCTAAAAAAAGCATATCCGAGATCATCTGAGACATTTTTTCATACTCTTCTAAATTAGAATATAAAATTTCTCGGTACTCTTCTGTAGAGCGCGCATTATTTAAAACAATTTGCGTTTGTGTCGTTAGATTTGTGATTGGTGTTCGCATTTCATGGGCAATATCTGCGGTAAAATTGCGTTGTCGTTCAAAGACATCTTCCATTCGATGAAGCATATTATTAAACGCCTTAACCAAACTCACATATTTTACAGGAACCGAAGCTGTTGAAATACGATAATTTAAGCTTTTCATATTAATTCGTTCAATTTTTTTAATTAAACGATTAATTGGTTTTTGTGTGTAATAAATGGAAATTAACGATCCAATCAATGCTAACACACAAGAAATAGCAATTAGTAAACCTAATCCATTTCTCAATCGATTTATAAATTCAAGCTGTAAATTGCGCGCTACTGCAACTATTGTCGTATATTGACGCCCTTCATCCAGTAGAACTCTGGAAGCACCGATACGATAAGATGATTTATCGATATTCCAAATCGCGGTACTATTTTCGGTAATCAATCGTTCAAAATCTTCTTGTGATAAAGCAATAGATAAATTAGGACCACGAGTGCGATACACAATTTTTCCTGAATCATCAATGATATAAACAAATAGATGATGATGACCGGTCAAGATGAGTAGTAGATTTTGAAAGAATTCATCTCGATTTTCATCGGGTGAATAATAGGTAAGTTCACGTTCAATAGAGGTGATAACTGAATTCAATTCCGAAACATTTTGCTGAATTGAAATTTTTTCAAACGTATGTTCAATAAGATAACTGAAACAATAAAGTAGCCCGCAGGTTAGCAGGCATACGATAAGTGGTATACGAAACGATATGAAGTTACTCTGCTTCATCCAAGACATCTAATTTATATCCCATTCCACGGACTGTATGAATTAATTTAGGTTCAAAATCGGCATCGATTTTGTTCCTCAATCGCCTAATTGCTACATCAATTACATTGGTATCGCTGTCAAAATTCATATCCCATACTTGTGAAGCAATAAGGGATCTTGGTAAAACTTCTCCGGGATAACGTAAAAAATATTCTAGTAATAAAAATTCTTTATTCGTTAAATCAATTCTTTTATCACCTCGGGTTACTGTTCGTTTAGGTAAGTCCATAATTAAATCAGCAATGCTTAATTGATAATTATTTACTTGTGGAACGTTTCGTCTTAATAAGGATTTAATTCTTGCTAACAATTCAGCGAAAGAAAAAGGTTTAACTAAATAGTCGTCTGCACCTAAATTGAGTCCTTTCACTTTATCTTCAACACTTCCCATTGCAGTAAGTAAAATAATTTGAGTATCTTTACCTGCTTCACGCAAAGACTGTACAATTTTCCAACCCACAATATCAGGTAGCATTACATCAAGAATAATCAGATCATAATCTTCAGTCATTGCTCGATGATAACCATCGAGTCCGTTATCAGTAAGATCTACAATAAATCCTGATTCAACTAAACCTTGACGAAGATATTCACCGGTTTTTTGTTCATCTTCAACAACTAACAATTTCATATTGAATATTCCTTAATGTTTTATCAGGTTATCGAAATTGCATAATGCAGTTATAGGATATATTAGGAAGTCAAATGACATCATGACATTTCAGTGACTATTTTGTAATTTTGCAGTCATTAAAACGTCTGTTTAGGTTTGCTATAGTAGCACCACAATGATTCATGAGGCTAGACAGTATTGTTTCATTGTTTTATTTCCTTTCATCCATTCCTTGCAATTTAATGCAGCCCTAGTTTATCTAGGGTTTTTTTTTGCTTTTTAAACCACTTAATATGAAATAATTGGAATAAAACAGTTAATTTGGCATAAAATTTATCTTATTTAACCCAGATTAACCGTTTTTGAATATTATTGATATTCCTTTTTACGTAATACAATACCTGTTTCAATATGATCAGTATAAGGAAATTGGTCAAACATAGCAAAATGTTCTATATAATGCGTTTGAGTAAGTCGTTGCAAATTATCTTTTAAAGTATAAGGATTACATGAAATATAGACAATTCGATCATAACTTTGAATGATATTAATTGTTTTATCGTCTAATCCCGCTCGAGGAGGATCTACCAACACAGTTTGACAATGATAATCATCTAAATTAATACCATTTAATCGATTAAAATCCCTCTCTTTCCTAATGGCAGAAGTAAACTCCTCAGCAGATAATCTCACAATAATTAAATTATCAATATTATTGATTTTGATATTATACTGTGCTGAATAGACTGAAGCTTTTGCAATCTCAGTTGCTAAGACTTTATTAAAATTTTGAGCCAATGCAATCGAGAAATTACCGTTACCACAATAAAACTCTAGAAGATCACCTTTAGACTCTTTAGTTACCGAAATAACCCATTCCAACATTTTTATATTGATAGCCGCATTAGGTTGAGTAAAACTGTTTTCAACTTGTCGATACTTAAAAGTCTTATCAAATATTGGTAAAACCTCATCAACATAATCAGCATCAATGGCAATTTTTTGATTACTTGCTCGACCAACCAGATTAGCATTAATTCCTAGTTCAGCTAATTGTTGTTTTAAACGCTCAGCAGCAATTATCCATTCGTCACCTAATTTTTTATGATACAAAAGTGTTATTAATAACTGCCCACTAAGTGTAGAGAAATAATCAATTTGAAAAAGCTTATGACGCAAATTATCGTTATATTGAATTAAAGGTAAAATCGACTGCATTGCCTTGTTAATCAGTTTTGAGGCAATAGGAAAACTATCTATTCTGACTCTTTTCTTCTTATCATACATTATATGATAAAGCTCATCACCATTATGCCAAATTCTAAATTCAGCACGCATTCGATAATGACTAATAGGTGAAGAATAAGTCACTAACTCGGGTAATTGAAAATCAGATAATATCGTTTTTAAATTGATTATTTTATTTTGTAACTGCTGGTTATATTTATCGTTCGAAAAAGATTCTGTCATATTTATAATTCGACCATCAATTTTGATAAAGAGTGAATAGTATTTTATAATTTCTAAAAATCATAATTCTATCATAATCCCCAGCTTATGATAAGCTCATACGCCAGTAGTTGCCTATCAAATAAAGCGTCTGCAATTAAAACAATTTTTACTTTCATATAATATGATTGGTTGCTGATAAAGATTGTAGTTATAGCGATTGCCGTTATAATGTGGGGCAAAATGATAGATTAGAAGAGCACTATGACAACGCAAACTTTCTCTGATTTACAGTTAGATGAAATTTTAATTGAAAATCTGCAAGCGCAAAACATTAACGAACCCACAGCAATACAAGCACAAACTGTCCCTGTAGCCCTAGACGGTAAAGATGTTCTAGGATCAGCTCCGACAGGAACAGGTAAAACATTGGCATTTTTAATTCCAGCAGTACAACATCTGCTTGATTTTCCGCGTCGAAAACCTGGACCTCCAAGAATATTAATCTTAACCCCCACTCGAGAATTAGCTATGCAAATAGCTGAACAGGCAAAACTACTAACAAAGTCAACACACTTGAGTATAGCCACGATTACAGGTGGAGTTGCTTATATGAATCATGCCGAAGTTTTCAGCAAAAATCAGGATATAGTCATTGCAACAACCGGACGTCTATTACAATACATTAAAGAAGAAAACTTTGATTGTCGTGCAGTTGAAATGCTAATTTTGGATGAAGCCGATCGCATGTTAGATATGGGGTTTGCTCAAGACGTTGAAACCATTTCAGCTGAAACGCGCTGGCGTAAACAAACATTATTATTTTCAGCAACGTTAGAAGGTGAAGGTTTACATAGTTTTGCTAATCGAATTCTTAACGAACCTGTTGAAATCAATGCTGATCCTTCCCGAAAAGAACGAAAGAAGATTTTACAATTTTATTATCGTGCTGATGATTTAACACATAAAGTCGCATTGTTAACTCACTTATTAAAGCAGAAAGAAGTTAAAAAAACTATCGTCTTTGTTCGTAAACGTGAACGTGTACATGAATTGGTTTCACTGCTGCATCAAGCGGGAATTCATAGTTGTTATTTAGAAGGAGAAATGGTTCAAGCCAAACGTAACGAAGCCATCAAACGGATGAATAACAACACGGTCAACGTACTGGTCGCAACTGATGTTGCTGCTAGAGGGATAGATATTAACGATATTACCCATGTTATAAATTTTGATGCACCTAAAACGGCTGATGTTTATCTACATCGAATTGGTCGAACCGCTAGAGCAGGGAAAAAAGGTACAGCAATTATGTTGATTGAGGCACACGATAATGAGTTATTACAAAAAATTGAACGTTATATTCGTGAGCCTATCAAATTAAGAACAATTGATGAACTACGCCCAAAAACCAAAGCACCTAAACCAGTAACAAAAAAGAAACCTTCGCAAAAAGCTAAACAAAAAAATGCGGCTAAAAAGCAAGAAGAGACTAAAAAGAAAAAGTTAAAACAACGTCACCGAGACATTAAAAATAAGGGAAAACCCAATAAAACGATAACTAAAACCGAATAATAATTTATTTACCATAGGTTAAACTTATGAAATCAATTGCTGATAACAACTTGGCGTATTGGCTAAGATTGATATAATAAAACGCATATTCAGTATATACATTAGCTACACAAGGAAAAAATTTTATGACATTAGTCACTCGTAAAGCACCAGATTTTACTTCAGCAGCAGTACTAGGTACTGGCGAAATTGTAAATAATTTTAATTTAGCTGAGCATATTAAAGGTAAATATGCCGTAGTATTTTTCTGGCCTATGGATTTCACTTTTGTATGCCCATCAGAAATTATTGCATTTGATCACCGTTTAGAAGAGTTCAAAAAACGTGGTGTTGAAGTAATTGGTGTCTCAATGGACTCAGAATATGTTCATAATGCATGGCGTAATACACCACAAGATAAAGGTGGTATCGGAGAAGTGAAATTCCCTATCGTTGCCGATATAAAACATAGCATTATGCAATCTTATGGTGTTGAACATCCTGAAGCAGGTGTTGCTCTTCGTGCATCATTTTTTATCGATAAATCAGGCGTTGTTCGTCATGAAACAATTAATGATTTACCAA
Source organism: Gilliamella sp. wkB195 (assembly GCF_001690445.1). Taxonomy (NCBI): domain Bacteria; kingdom Pseudomonadati; phylum Pseudomonadota; class Gammaproteobacteria; order Orbales; family Orbaceae; genus Gilliamella; species Gilliamella sp. wkB195. Next base: position 24,660 of record NZ_LZGP01000031.1, on the reverse strand, counting down.
TCGGTCGTAATATTGATGAAATGCTGCGTATTGTTGATGCTTTCCAATTCCATGAAGAACATGGCGAAGTTTGTCCTGCACAATGGACAAAAGGAAAGCAAGGAATGCAAGCAAATCCAAATGGCGTTGCTAGCTACTTAAAACAACACGCTAATGAAATCTAAGTTGAGAAACATGCTATTATAATTAGCTTAGAAATATTTTAAAAACGCAAACCGGAGTACAACTCCGGTTTTTTTATGTTCAAACGCGAACTACAGTCAGATAACGTTCAAATAGTATTTAAGTTATTATCAACGCAATATGTTTATATTAATGCCCGCTAACATTTGAAAATAGGTTAATAATAACCACACCAAATATAATAAAGCCCATACCAATTAATGCTGCTAGATCTAAAGATTGCTTCATAAAAATCCAAGCTATCAAACTGATAATAATAATCCCGATCCCCGACCAAATCGCATAAGCAATACCGACAGGAATAGTTTTTAAGGCCAATGAAAGAACATAAAATGACGCGCTATAACCAATAATAGTAATTATTGAATACATTAAATGCGTAAAACCGTTAGAAAGTTTTAATGAAGAAGTTGCAATCACTTCACAAATAATTGCAATAAAAAGTAATAGATATGAATTCATATTATGACTCATAAGTTAGTTGAAATAAAAAATGAAGACTCGCCATAAATCTTAGTGTGATCTATACAAACTCAGTAAACACACAATTCAGGAAAAAATAGAATAAATGCAGGGGTATGAGGGATCAGAAAAGAGCTATTAAAAAAATACTTATTAAACATATAACGTTTATTATCCACTCAACACCTTGATGTAATATACCACTCCTCAATAATAAAGTAAAAAGTTAAAAGAAAACGGATTACTTTTTAGTATATTACTTTTCGAGTGATGAGTCCCTTAAAGTCATTATCAATTTTCATTGATTTATACATTTGATTCAGAACTTTTTATAAATTACGCTAAACGATTAAATATGTTAATCAGCACGACAATTGCTCACTATTTTTGATAAAATAAAAAATACCCTATTAAAAGATTTCGGTAGTCGATTCAATCTCAAACATTGAAAAAATTGTTCAAGTTCGATTAAATACCGCACTTCAATTAGCATTCAATACTCTTATCTTATCAGCATCATCTCAAAAAATATTCAGCTATTAAGTAAATACAAAATGCTTAATAATGAAATAATTAAGCTAACAATGATAAATCCAATTAAAAATTTACCAACTTTATAATAAAACCTATTTGTCTCATTTTCTCGCTTCTTTCTATTGAAACAAAGCAAAAGAATACCTATGAGAAGAATTGGTAAATAGATATACCAAAAATAAAACGGTGCAACTATTAACAGAATTAGAATTACTTGGCCTGTAGTTAGTGAAAACATTTGGAATTTCTATACTTAAATAATTATAACGTGCTATTAAGAATCATAACAAATCTATGATTCAACTTCATAGAAGAGAAATAGTATATGTAACGCCTTAATAAATCAATAATTATTTTCCAAGATGTGGGATAATAGTATTGGATGAATCTGGTGAATGGTGGGTTGTGAGGGGATCGAACCCGCGACCAATTGATTAAGAGTTCCCTGCACACACCATAAAAAACAATAAGTTATAAATTTATCAATGAGTTATAAAACTAATAAACACTAATAAAACGCTATATTAATTAACTCGACCGCCATTTTACCGCCATTTAAATATTATTGAAGGGGTTTAATTTGATTGCGTCTTCAAAATGCTCGGGGGCAAAATGCGCATAGCGCATTGTCATTTTTATATCTGTGTGCCCGAGTATTTTTTGTAATACTAAAATATTACCCCCGTTCATCATAAAATGGCTGGCAAACGTGTGACGCAAGACGTGCGATAGTTGGCCCTTAGGCAATTCTATTTCTGCGCGCTTAATTGCTGAGCGAAAAGCAGAATAACAGGGAGTGAACAAAAATCCTTTTTTTATGTCGATTTCATCAAACAATGCTTTATCAATCGGTATTGTTCGATTCTTTTTGCCCTTTGTTTTTAAATATGTAATTGACTGGTTCTTTACTTGTTTATCTTGTAATGATTCGGCTTCACTCCAGCGGGCACCAGTTGCCAAACATAATTTTATAATGATTAACAAGTCTTTAGCTTTGCTTTTTTTTGCTGACGCTAACAATTTTTTGATTTGATCGGATGTTAGATACGCCATTTCCTGCTCGTCAATTCTAAATTGTCGGATGCGCTCAACTGGGTTTTTTAACGTCCATTCCCCAAATCTGATCAGTTCGTTAAACATTCCATTAACATAGGTTAACTCTAAGTTTAGCGTTCTTTTTGAAACAACTTGAACCCGCTCGGTTCTATAAATTTCACCGCTGAGCCGTTTAGATCTGTATTCTGTAAAGTCTTTGGCGGTAAAATTTGCAGCTATTGGATTATTTATACTGTCAGCAATAAATAGTAACGTCGTATATACATTTTCGCCGTCGCTGAGTGTTTTGCCGTGCGCATTATGCCACAGCTCGATCAGATCTTTAAGCCTGCGCCTATCTTGCTTTTCAGCAATCCAAGGTTTGGTGGCTGCTTGTTCCTCAATATAGCTTTCATACGCCACCGCCTCGCCCTTGGTAGCGAACGTTTTACGAATACGCCTACCGCCCTCTAAATATTTTTCAAACAGCCATTTTCCGTTGCTTTGTTTGCGAACACTCATTAATTAAGTCTCTGCTGTTTCTATTATTTATTAAAAATACTATTTTTTAACAACACATATTCATCATCAGTAATAGCACCGCTGCTTTTTAACGCTGCAATACGTTCCAATTTTTCTAACGCCTCGATCGAAACGTCAATTGATTTTTTTTCTGTATTGATTCCGTCAATACCTGACTCGCCCTCTCCAGTACAAAGCCAGTTTAGATCTGCACCTGTATCCAACATGCATTTGACTACATAATCAGCGGGGAAAGTCTGTCTCTGGACTCTGCTCCCAATAACACTGGCTGTTATGTTCCACTTATCTGCTAATGATTTAACAGTTTTTAGTTTATAGGCTGCAAGTATTCGCTGTATCACGTTTTTACAATTATCAAACTTAATCATTATCTTTCTCACAAAATAAAAAAACGTATTTAGTTGTTATTTTCTTATTGACAACGCAATACGTTGTGAATTACTATTTAAAAAACGCAAAACGTTATTAAAATAATTTAATAACTACTAATAAACATTAAATGAGGAATGATGCACCATGACAATACAAATTGCAATAGCTATCCCAGCACCATTTGTCACGGCTCAACAATTTGCTGATTTGGCAAAAATGCCTTTAGCAACCGTTAAATACAAAATCCAAAATGGAGAATTCCCAATCCGAAAAAAACGTAGTAACGCAGGTTCGTCCAGTCGTGAAACCCCTTTAATTAACATGGTCGCACTCACATTGGAAGGTGCAGCTGGTTACAAAGGTAATTTAGTTGTCAACATCGAGGAGGCGGAGCAATGAGCAAAGCAATCTACTTAAGCCCTAAAGCCGCTAACAAGCAGGCTTTTATTTTTATTCAAATTAATAACCATAACCCTGAAGGGTGGATCGAAAAGCCCAACGGCAAAGCGGTTAAGTTAATAAATGGTGAAAATCATGGAAAACCAGCAAGTAGCTAATCATCGCAGTCTTTTGCGAGAGTTTCACCAAATTTTAAGCGGTAAACGGAGTCTAGCCAGATCAGCGTTTAATAATTTGATGCCGGGGCAAAAACGATTGCTATTAGAGGCATCGGGCATTAAACAGCGCACTACAACAATTTACAACGTAGATAGTCAGTTTTTACATACATTTGAAATGCGCTATGACGATCTGACAGATAAAGAAATCGACGATCTAAAAAAAGGCTTGCGCCGGTTGCAATCAATCATTGATGCATTCGCATTATGTGAACAACAGGATTTTAAAAAAGAAGTTAAACAGGTGGCATAAATGGAAATGACAACATTAAAAGGCGATGCATTATTGCACGCAATAAATCAAGCAAAAAATGAAACCAAACAGGGTTTATGTGACGTATTCACTGCAAAATTAGAGCGTTTAGCTGCTCACATACGCACAAATTACCTAACGCCAACCGAATCAGCCGAACTGTTAGAGCAAGAAGCGGAGGTGATTCGTTCCCAACATCGAGGGGATGTCTAATGGCGGATCTAGCAGACCTCGCTCAAGCGCAAATTGACATGGCGACCTCTGTCGCTCTGAACAAAAAAAACGGTTACACCGGTGAATCGGCTCATTATTGCTGTGAGTGTGACGAGCCAATTCCCGAAAAACGCCGAAAATTAATAAAAGGCTGCCAGCGATGTGTTGACTGCCAGCAATTACAGGAACACAGGAGGTAGTAATCATATGAACGACGAAGTCTACGAGATATGGCCAACGCTAAGCCCATTTGGCGCTCAACCTCAATTATTTAATTTATGTCGCAACAAAAAAGAGGATAAAAACATGTTTAATAATTTTAAAGGTAATTCATTAAAAGCAATAGATGTGCCGGCGTTGCAGTTTGAGTTAATTGCCGATCATGAGGTCAGATCAATATCTGTTGACGCGGGGTATTTAAAAGCACTGAACGGCACCCAAACTTTTGCCATTTCCTGTGGTGACGCGGTGATCATTTGTTCTATTGTTAATTTATGTGTTTCCGACGTTGACGACCGCAAAGTTATCATTGAATTTGAACTCCAAGAGGAACAAACAAAATAAATTCATCTATTAATCAAACGAGGCAACCGCCAGCCTTTCTTATCTTTAATGTGGGGCTGAATCATACAGCCCTCACATATAAATTTTTTGGAGATAACTCAATGTTTAGCCAATTTAAAAATAGCTCGTACAAAATCGTGACTGTTTCGGAGTCTCAATTTGAGCTAATTAGTCGCGGTTGTGTTTCGGCAGTTATTGTTAATGATTCCGTTCTGCATGAAATACGAGAAAAAAACAGTTTTATATTAGCCCACGGCGACGCCGCAATGGTCGCTGAGGTGTCGTATGATTATCCGAGTTCAATCACTGGACGCGTGGTTATTGGATTTGATTTAGTTCAAACGCTCAATCGAGATGAGCAATTCTGTCTAACTGAGCAGGCCTTGGAACAATTCAGACGGCGTTTTTGTAACCAGCAATAGAGTGAAATATTTATATGTGTGTAGAAAAAAAAGAAAAAATCCAAAAATCATTTTTAAAATGGGTCGGGGGGAAATCTCGGATTATTCCCCAGCTATTGCCCCACCTGCCGGCAGGCGGGCGGCTAATTGAACCGTTTTTGGGCGCGGGCAATGTATTTATTAACACTAATTATAATGGTTATGTGTTAGCTGATAAAAACCGTGATTTAATTAATGTTTATCAATGGCTACGTGATGATTTAGCGGGATTATTAAATACAGCCCAATTATTATTTGATAGCGATATTGATTTTTATGAAATTCGTTGCCGATTTAATTGTAACATAACACAACCATTCACATTAAAACGCGCCGCTGAGTTTATCTATTTAAACCGCCACTGCTTCAATGGGGTTTGTCGTTATAACCAAAAAGGTGAATTTAATGTTCCCTGCGGCAAATATAAAAAGATTTACTTTCCCAAGGCAGAACTAATCGCATTTAGCAATAAGTTGATCTCAGTTCCAGTTACATTAATGGCTGCGGATTATAGAGCAGCAGTCGAAATGGCTGGAGCCGATGACGTTATTTATTGCGATCCGCCGTACATTTCAGGCTCTAAAAACGATATTTTTACTGGCTACACTCCGCATAAGTTTAATTACCCGGTCACAAAGTTATTGCATGATTTGCTTGTTCATGCCGTTAAGCGAGGCGCAACCGCGATCGTTTCAAACGCTAATAACACAACAGTAAAAAGCATTTTTGATGATTTTGAAATTTACGAAATCGACGCCCCGCGCTCAGTTGCAGCCAACGGAAATCGCAGCCCGGCGCGCGAAATTATTGCCGTATTAACGCCGAATATGATTTAAAGGGGGTGACATGAACGTACTATCACTATTCGATGGCATGAGTTGCGGTCGTGTTGCACTCGAACGTGCAAATATCAATGTAACAAAATATTACGCTAGCGAAATTGACAAATATGCAATCCAAGTTAGCCAAAAAAACTACCCCGACATTATCCGGCTTGGAGATATAAACAACTGGGAAAGTTGGGATATCGATTGGTCCAGTATTGATTTGATATTAGCCGGGTCACCGTGCCAAGGTTTTAGTTTTGCAGGTAAACAATTAGCATTTGACGATAAACGATCGGCGCTATTTTTTAGATTTGCTGAAATATTAGCGCATGTTCAGTCACTCAATCATAGCGTTAAATTTTTGCTTGAAAACGTCAGAATGAAAAAAGATTACGAACATGTAATAACGTCAATTGTAGGCGTTGATCCGGTCATGATAAATAGTGCGTTGGTATCAGCGCAAAACCGTAAACGATTATATTGGTGTAATTGGGATATAGAACAACCCGCAGATAAAAAAATTTTGTTAAAAGACGTTATACATGAAACCATTGATATAACAAATCATGACAGATTGCCCAGCTTTAATTGTAATCCCAGCGGCTGCGGAATGAATGGTAATGTTACACCCATTACTAACGATAAAAGCCCAACACTAACAACAAATAAAGGTGAAGGAAGCAAAATAGCAATCCCGTTGAATGCGGTTGTAGGGATAAAACAAAATCCTCGAGGTAAAAATCGTGGGGGGATTCATACGGACAAAAGCCCAACCTTAACAAGTAACTCTTTTGAACACAATAACCATTTATTATTGGCGGTTGATAAAGATAAAAGCAATTGCATAACGTCAAGCATTGGTAAAACTACTGATAGAGAGTATTTTTATAAAAACCAGGGGCAGCTAGTTTATTGTATAAACCCATTTATAGTGCCGTTTGATAAATCATTGCAGATTTTGGATAAAGAAACAATTGCAGGGAAAATAGGTTTTTTCCGTGCAGACAGTCAGTCAAATAGGGTCTACAGCATACACGGTAAATCCGTTACTTTATGTGGTGATGCAGGTGGCGGTGCAGCAAAAACAGGACAATACCTATTTGGTTGTATAACCCCTGATAGAGTCGAAAAAAGACAAAACGGTCAGCGATTTAGCACTGGCGAGAAATTTTATACCCTCACGGCACAGGATCGGCATGGCGTTTTGATCGACGGGTATATCCGAAAATTGACACCCATTGAGTGCGAACGCCTCCAGACATTACCAGACAATTATACCGGCGGCGTTAGCAATACTCAGCGTTATAAAATGTTGGGGAACGGTTGGACAGTTGATGTTATATCTCACATTTTACGAGCGCTAAAATCACACAGGAATACACCCCATGAAACACGTAGTTAGTTTTAGTGGCGGTCGTTCGTCTGCCTATCTAGTTAATCTAATGAAAAATCTGTATCCAGACACTGATTTCATTTTTATGGACACAGGCGCAGAACACCCAAAAACTTATGAATTTGTTAAAAATATAGTCAAATACTGGGGTATAAAACTAACGTGTTTGCGAGTAGTTGTGAATCCAGAGCTAGGGCAAGCCAATTCTTATCGCGAAATAACATTAGATGAACTTAAGCAAGACTTACAACCGTTTCGAGATATTTGCTACAAATACGGTACGCCGTACGTTCACGGGGCTTTTTGCACTCGTTCAATGAAACTTGAACCTTTCGAGCGGTACTGTAAAGATAACTACGGCAAAGGTAATTATCAAACATGGCTCGGCATACGTGCTGATGAACCAAAGCGATTAAAGCCAAAGGACGGTTATAGTTATCTAGCTGATATATCCGATTTTGATAAGTCGGATGTTATTAACTGGTGGAAGAATCAGTCATTTGATTTAGACCTACCAGAACATCTCGGTAACTGTGTTTTCTGCATCAAAAAAGGGATTAACAAAATTGCGCTTGCTACTCGTGATGAACCAAAAATGGCTGAGGATTTTATTAATCTAATCAATGACCCCAATGTCCGAGTTGTAGAACGTAGGCAACAGGAAAACAAAATCATGTACCGCGGAAATAACTCGCTAATAGCAATCATGGCTATGTATCAAAACCATTCTCGTGAAGAAATATTAGCAACAATTAGGGGGAATAAAGGCTACGATTCCGGGTCATGTTCTGAATCATGCGAAGTGTTTTCGTGTCAGTTGGATTTAGGTAAATAACATGACACCAATCACACAAACATTACCGCCAATAACAGGGGATAGGCAATCATGAATGGGAACACATTAAAAAGGTATCAATCTCAGCTAAAAAAATTACATGCAAAACAAAATGTAATTAGAAGTGAATTATCAGACTGCCAACAGCGTTATAACAAAATAAAAAGCGAAATTACAGACATACAAACCAAAATAAATGAACTTTCTAACAATAATAAATTAATAGTCAGCGAACACGCAACTATCAGAGTATTAGAGCGAATGTTTAAGATTAATCTAAGCGAAATTAATCAACAAATCATTGATGAAGTTTTACCGCTTTATACGAAACTTGGCGATGGAACTATACCGGTTAAATGTATTGGTTTGCGTGCTGTAATAAAAAATGGCGTGGTAGTAACAGTTAAATAATAGGATTAAGCAAATAACATGACATCAATCACGCAAACACTACCACCAATAACAAACAGGGCCAGATCTGCCCTGCTTTCTGGTATGCGTGATTTTTACGATACCGTAGGTAAATTTCTACCAACAAAACCAATTCAACCAAAATCTCAATATTCAAACATCGGACCTAAACCACCCAAAGATCTAACTATCATTGAACGCCCGCTATGGGAGCAGATACCGCACGAATACGACTACTTCCACCCTTTTTTTAGTGACGCCCCGCAATTCATCGGTAGTTATTTTGCTCGTAAATATGCAGCGCTCTATCAAGAAAACGGCTCAAAAGCAGCCAACACTTTTTTACGCACCTGTGGTTTAACTCGTTGCACCGAAGTACAGCAGCAATACACCATTGAAAATGCAGGCAAAAGTCTTATAGCGCAAACATTCTATAAACAACTGGCAACACTGCCAACTTACGACAAAATCGACGTCGATGAACTAGGCGCAAAAATCGCCGGGTATATGCAAAATCTAATTATCAAATTTTTAGAAACCGACGAATTTAAGTTGAGTAATAACGACCATGAGTTAACTATCTACAGGTTTGCGTTAGAGCAGTTAAAGCCATTGAGAATTACCGCGCCCTATTTTGCCGATTATAAAAAAGACGAGATCACGGCACAGCAAATTGTTATCGCCTTAGCTAAATTATCGGCCGATAAATGGTGGCAAAACAAATTAAAAAGGCTGTGGGCTTTTCAGCGTGAACATTTAGCCATTGCAGCGGGACAAGTGCAAAAATCGGCCAGCCCGTACGCAAGTCGCACTTGCGTTGGCGAATGGAAAGAACAGAAAAGAAAAAACCGCGAATGGCTGAAAAACCAATGCATAGAAAATACCGACACCGGCGAACAATTCGATTTAGTTTTTCAAGTTGATAAATCAAACGCTAACCCAGCAATTCGTCGTTGCGAACTCATGATCAGGATGCGAGGTTTTGAAGATATAGCCGACGAGTTCGGCTATACTGGTGCATTTATCACATTAACCGCCCCTTCAAAATATCACGCAGTACATGCCAAAGGTGGTTTTATTAAAAATTGGAATGCCGGCACACCACGTGACACTCAACGCTATTTATGCAACGTTTGGGCAAAAATCCGGGCAAAATTAAATCGGGAGGGTATAAAAATTTTTGGGTTTCGCGTTGCAGAACCTCACCACGACGGCACGCCTCACTGGCATATTTTGGTATTTATGCGTCCGGAAGATAAAGATCAAGTTCATGACATTATGTACAAGTATGCATTAGCAGAAGATTGGGACGAACCCGGCGCTCGCGACAATCGCATAAAATTCGAGGATATCGAAAAAGAAAAAGGAAGTGCCACCGGGTACATTGCTAAATACATTTCGAAAAATATTGACGGTTATCAGCTCGACGATGAGATCGACGACGAAACAGGACAAAACTTAAAAGATATGGCCAAAAATGTGACAGCTTGGGCTAGTCGCTGGGGTATTCGTCAATTTCAACAAATCGGCGGCGCCCCCGTGACGGTGTGGCGCGAACTGCGCCGACTTGGTAGTCAAAAAGTTGAAAGTAAGGAAATCGATCCTGTATTAGCTGCAGCCGATGCCGGTGATTGGGCGGCATACACACAATTGCAAGGTGGCGTCACGGTGCGGCGTAAAGATTTGCGCGTTAGAGTTTCTTATGAAGAAACACAAAACCAGTTTGAGGAGGATGTTAAAAAGGTCAAAGGGGTATTTTCCCCGATCGTCGGCGTAGCATCTTTTATATGTACCCGTTTAATAAAATGGGCGATCGTCCCTAAAAATAGGCGCGACTGCGCCCCTCGGAGTTCTGTCAATAACTGTACGGAGGTCAAAAAATCACCAGAGTACGATCAACGTAAAATAATCATTAATGAACTAAAAAAACATCAAATAAATTACAATTCCTACCAGTTAAATCATCTTTTAGCCGGGCGTGATCTGAAATTTAATGACAAATTGCTAATAAAATGGGTCAAAGATAAATTGGTCATAATAGATTTACGTAAAAAATGGGTAGGAATACCTATGGATGTAGAGTTTAATTTTTAATAATTGAGGATAAAAAATGAATCCACCAGTCAGAGTTAGACCAAAACCGCGTAATTATTTATTAAGTCTCGCAATGCAGATTTCAAAACTAATGGATGAACAAAATATAAAAATTGAAGATGTCGAACGAGCTATTGAAATAATTAAAATTTCTAGGCGTTAATTTAGGACTAAATGCACATGTTGACAATAAAACTAAAATCGATATATATTAAAAATACGTTAGCAAAATCTAACGTCAAGATTGACCTCTTGAAACTTACAAAGAGCATAACCGCTCTAAGCGGTATTTTTATGCGTGCTTAGTCATATCCATTCTACGGTGGGCTGGGTAAGGGCTCGAAAGAGCGCCGTTTTCTTTGTAGGCGGTAAGGTCAACCTTGTTCAGTTCACCACCAATAATTGACCTTGTTGGGGGTGTTTACTTAATTTTTTATACAAAGGTAAATACTATGAAAAACCGCAACAAAATTACACCAGTCGACACATCAGAAAACATTATCATTCATCTAAACACTTACGCTAAAATCGAACAAGCCGAAGCGATTGCCAGAGCTTGCATAAATGCCCATTCAACCCCTACCGATTTTGTGGTTATGATTTGCTGTATAGCGGATTTATTACATGCAGTAATTGAAAAATCGGAATAAAATTTACATACAGGGTTATCAATAGATAGCCTTGTATAAATTTCTCACCGCTCTATAATTGATTAATTACAGTTTAATTAATCTATTAAGATAACGTTACAGGAGTGTGTATGAGAAAGTTGCTTTTAAGTTTATCGATCTTTTTTATTCCTTTTTGTTTTGCAAACGAAGCAAAACCATATGAAATTATTTCAGAGAAAGACACATCATTTGCTAACAGACCACGCGCCCAGATTTTTGTTGTTGCGCCAGATGCAGCAAACCTACAACAGCGAGTTGATACAGCAAAGTTAGCCGCTACAGATTTTTCGTCAAAGACTGGCGCTAAAGTTGTGTCAGTATTTTTAATGCCATTTTCTGAGGCTAAGGGGACGGGTTTTTACTTTGCAAGAGCCAATTATTATAGTGATGGCTGTGGTAATTCAGGTACACAATGTGATGATAAAATATGGGAAATTAAATCAACTGATCAACAATTGAGTGATGAGCAATTGAAAATTGCAAAAGAATATTATTCTAATGCAGATTTTTATTCAAGTTCCAAAAAGTTTCTTGATAAAGACGGATTACCTGACGAGAAAAAGATAATTAATCATATAGCTAAAAAACTCAAAATTAATGCAAAAAATATTGAATTTCCATCACTATTTTTGGAACCAGTTAAATGATTTTTATTTTATTATTTAGAGAGTCGAACAATGATTGAACAACTTATTCAAGATTTAGGTGAAGCTATTCTAGAGGCTTGTTTTGTCTATGATAATGCTCGTTCAGCAGAAAAGATGTTAAATTGGGAAAATTTAGGCAATGATAATGCTGCATGGACTGAAGAAGGACCTTATCTTTCTGCTGGAGCAAATATAGAACAAATTAATCACGAACATCCATATTGCTTAAGAATTAGTAAAGAATTTGCCATGGCTGGCTATTTAGTTTTAGGTGACTCTCCAAAACAAGAAGAGAACGGAGGATATAAAGTTCCTTTATCACCACAAAAAAATAAACGCAATTCTAGGGTTGAACCTGTAATTGCTAAATTAGCTATAATTGAATTATTTGAATTATATAAACAATTTCTAGTGTCTTTCAATGGTCCCTATAATAAAAAAAAGCTCAAAGTTTGGGAGAGTCATCTTTCCATAAATCACATTGTAAAAATTAAAACACTTATTGATCGCAGAAATGAGTTAACACATGATAAAAACAGTCCTTTAGCTACAATGAAAGAGGCTGTTGAATATTATTGCCTTTGTAAAGCGTTAGCCAAAATACTATATAATATTTACAGTGTTTCTTTTAAAAATTCATAATTTTTCATTGCACGCCAATACTGCACGAAAATGCAAGATCTAAAAAGGAACATTCTAGCTCAAAGCCCTTATATCCGGGCTTTTTCTATAACATTTGCAACTTTGCACAATTTGCCACACTTTTAGTGCGCGGGTGAGGTGGGGTCTCAATAGCGATATTTCACCTATAATACGCTCACCCATCAATAAAATAGGCAATTATATTCAATATTAAATAAGTAGAGCGGTTAACAAGATAAATGCTATAGAATGGTATTATTTTTTTAATAGCGTCGCTATGGGCTTTATAGAAAGGATTTAGTGTCATTCCTAAAAAATAAAAGCCCTTTCGGGCTTGTGCGTTGTGTTTTTTTATTCTTCGAGCTTGTATGGATTAAATCTTATAATTTCTTCGCCCATCCAGTCATTCAGTTGTAAAAATCGATCTTGGAGAGGTTTTATCTCGTTACGAGCAAATACCTTGGACGCTTTTTCAGGGTCACCAAATCCACCGGTATTTTTTGGCGTGATACCCATCAATGACGGCGGCACTCTATGAGCTGTCAAAATATCATCTTGGCTAACTGATTTGATATCTGCAAAATTATCTTTGGCTGCAACTTCTCCGACAGGAATTAGCTTTAATCCGTCTGGTTTACCGTTCGGCGCATACATTAATAAATTGCGAAAGTTGCCTGGCCCTCTACTGTTTTGCAGCGCCTTTTTTAATTCTTCGATATCTTTTTCATTATGTGATGGGTTAGATAAATACAAAATAAACCCGGCATGTGAACCATTTTTATAATAACGTTGACGAAACACCGTGGCCGAATTATCCAGCCATATGGAATTGATTGCGGATAAATATTCCGGGGATCCGTAGATTTCTTGGTTTTCATTTGGTAATAACAGGTGAAAGATGGAATTCTTTTTAAATTCGTGTTCTTCGTATAGATTTTCGATGTTCGCGTATTTGCTAGAATTTATATAATAATATCTATCAGTATCAACCCCACGCCGAGTATATTTCGCTAACGTTGGTAATAGCCCAGTCGCTTGTTTTAACATATTAGATCGTTTTTCAAGATAGCAATTGCCAAAAATAAGGAAATCATGAACTATTCTTTCGAAATTAAAACGTGTCAAATATTTATGAGGTATAAAGGTGCTTGTTAATATATTTCTTTTTACAAATATTGGGCTACTATGATATGAAGATGATGCCCCAAATGTATTCGCTAGTGTATTAAAATTAATATGGGGTTCATACCACTTACCACACTCAATACATTGTAAATAGCTCAGCAGATCTTTAGCGCTGGAAAGAGGTTCACTTTCTCCAAAACTAAAACACGCTATATTGTCATCATTTTTTTTTAAATCGGTCATTATTAAAATACTCCCATAAAACCACTATTACTGTTAGCACCGCCTAAACTTTCTAGCGGTTCGTTATAAATTGCGTGCATAGTCGCCCACGCTATATCTGCGTGTGAGATTTCATCATTGCGGTCGGCGACATATGTAACAAATCGTTGGCTGGCTGTTAATGTTTTTCTGATAGCCATGAATGATTGAGCCAGATCAGTCCACCCGGCATCAAACTCTAAACGCTGACGCCTGAGCACATCCTGCATTTTTAAAATTAATCTTTGTTTAATTTCAATTGAATATTTGAATGCCACCGCCGCTGGGAAAAATTGCCTAACTAACTGATAAACGCCCTCACCTAGCCCGGTGGCATCTATACCAATATAGGTAACGTTATAGCGTTCTGTCATTTTGCGAATCGCTTCAGCTTGAGCCGCAAAGTCCATCCCAGCCCACTGGTGCTTTTCAATTACTCGGAATTTACCACCCTCAACCAGTGGCGGCGCAACCACTACACACCCCGCACTATCTCCAGTATGTGACGGATCATAACCAATCCATACGGGGCGATCGCCAAGGGGTCTCAGCGCAAAAGGTTTGTAATCTGTCCATATATCCCACGAATCAACCATACAAGGTTGCAAGCTCGAAAGTGGAAATACTGAAGCGGAATCATCAATAAATTGACATAAAAACAAGTTGGCGAATTCATCCGGGCTATATTCCATTTTAAGTTGATTTATATCAAATAAATCAAATCCTAAACGCTCGGCATCTTCAATAGTAACAATTTGTCGCCATTGTCCATCGGCACAGATTGCGCCGTTTTTTAATGCATTGTGAGATATGTCAACGTTGATTCGATCTTCTTTGCGGCGCCCTTTATTGAATAGTTGTCCCGTCCAAAACTTGTACGCTTCATGTGTGATACTTGATGGCGTTGATAAATAGGTTTGTCGCCAACGTTTTTGACTTGCCATTGCTGAGGCGACTTTTCTAAATTCTGAAAATCGACTGATCCAAAAATATTCATCAAGATAAACGTTTCCATGATAACTTTGTGCTGTTTTTGAGTTAGTGCCTAAAAATCGTATACGCGCGTCATTATGCGGAAAATGAATCACCTCACCTTTTAGATCAATATCTACACCATGGAAAAAATCTACAATATATTGCCGGGATTGGAATGCTTGCGCTTTCGATGCTGATAGATATATTTGATCGCGCCCAGTATTAATCGCATCAATTGCGCCTTCATGCGAAAAATACATGGTAGCGCCAATCTGCCGGGATTTGTTGATATTGCGTATACGGTTTGTTAGTCCTGCGCGGTACCATATTCGTTGATGTTCATATAATCCGTCGTTAAAAAGGTCATTCAACTTTTCTATTTGTTCATCGGTTAATAAATTTGTTTTTGGTTTCTGCTTCGGTCTGGCATTGCGGTTGGCAATATTGGGATTTAGATCGGTTTCGTTACCACCGTTTTGGTATTTTTCAATTCTGGCCGTGCGCTCTAACTGACGACTTAGTAAGTCAATTTCCTTAAAGTCTCGACCCTCTTTATTTGGTTTAATAACCAGGTGTATAAGTTGAGCTTCTAATACACCGTTAACTCTCTCTAATACTGATGAATCATCCCACTTATCGCGTCTTTTCCAACTGTGAATTGTGTTTACTTTTTCATTTAATAATTCAGAAATGCGGGCAATGCGATACCCCGCCCAATATAGTGATCTAGCCGCTTTTCTTGGATCGGTGTTATTGCTAATTAAATAGTCTATTAGATTGACGTTTTCCATTGGTCCCCCTTTAGTAACGTCAATTTACCCGCCATTTTGTTTTTTTTATCTCTGCGCAAGTTGTGAAATCAAAATTTACAACGCGCGCAATTTGCTCTCATTTGTATGTCAATCCAACATAGATAGAAAAATCATCTACTACTATAGGATTTAATAAATGAGCGAAGGTAAAAAAAAATATAAGTCAAAATGGTTCAGGGTTGCAGTTGAAGGTGCAACAACAGACGGGCGCAAGATCCAACGTCCGTGGATTGAGCAAATGGTTAAAAATTATAGCCCAGAGGTTTACGGCGCTCGTGTTAACCTTGAGCATATCAAGGGTTATTCACCTGATAGTCAATTTAAGCGTTATGGTGACGTTCTAGCATTGAAATCAGAGGAAATTAAAACCGGCCCATTAGCTGGCAAATTGGCACTATTTGCGCAAATTGAACCAACAGATGATCTTATTCAGCTAAACAAATTGAGGCAAAAAGTTTACTCCTCAATTGAAGTAAACCCAGAGTTTGCAGACACTGGAGAGGCCTATCTTGTTGGATTAGCTGTTACTGATGATCCTGCAAGTCTCGGTACCGAATTTTTAGAATTTAGTGCAAAAGCAAGCGTTAACCCGTTAGCTAGCCGCAAACAATCACCTAACAACCTTTTCACCGTTGCCGAAGAAACAGCAATCGCTTTTGAATGTGTGGAACCACAAAGTGATGCCACATTTAGCGCCATGTTAGACCGTCTAACGGGATTATTTAAAAGTAAATCAGAAAAGGACTCAACTAAGTTTGTTCAACTTGGTGAGATTATTGAACAGTTCGCAGCAGCGACATCTGAACGATTTGCTAATCTTGACACCAAAATTGTTGAATTAACCAACGAACTTTCCAAAGTTAAAAAACAAAATACTGGACTTATTGATCTATTGAGTGAGCTTCCTGAATCGCCAGAGCGTCCAACCTCGGCGGGTGGCTCCGTAGATATTGAAACCGACTGTTAAAAGCAGACGATTAAAACTAACGATAACAAACAAATTAGATTAACCGAATTAGGAAACCCATAATGAGAAATGAAACCCGAAAGCTATTTAATGGATTTAAACACCGCATCGCACAACTTAATGGCATTGATGATGCCAGTGAAAGTTTTGCAGTCAATCCAGAGGTTAACCAAACATTAGAAAAACGCACCCAACAATCATCTGAATTCTTAAGTAAAATCAACATTGAATTTGTTGACGCTCAAGAAGGTGAAAAAGTTGGCATTGGTGTAACAGGTACAACAGCTAGCACAACCGATACCACAGCACAGGAACGTGAAGCTGTAGATATCTTAGATCTAAACCAATTCCGTTACCGTTGTGAACAAACCAACTACGATACATCAATTCGTTATGCGAAATTGGATGCATGGCGTCACAAAAAGAACTTTCAAACTCTTTTGCGTGACGCTCTAATTAAACAAAAAGCATTAGACCGCATTATGATTGGATTCAATGGTACCCATCGCGCACCAACTTCCAATAAAGCCACATACCCTTTACTACAAGATGTAAATAAAGGTTGGTTACAACATTACCGAGAAGACGCACCTGAAAGAGTAATGAACGAAGGTACAGTAGTGCCAGGTAAAATTATTGTTGCCAGCAACGGCGGTGACTATAAAAACCTTGACGCATTAGTCTATGATGTCGTTGAAAACTTAATCGATCCGGTTTATTCAGAAGATACCGATCTTGTTGTTATTTGTGGTCGCGGGTTGCTTCATGATAAGTACTTCCCAATTGCTAACGAGGCAGATAAAAACACCGAAAAAGTAGCGGGTCAAATCTTACTCGCTAAAAAATCAATTGGTGAATTACCAGCATACCGAGTGCCCCACTTCCCTAAAGGAGCTATGCTAATTACATCCTTTAGTAATTTAGCCATCTATATTCAAAATGAAACAGCTCGTCGTCAAATCATTGACAACCCTAAACGCGATCGCATTGAAGACTTCCAATCTGCCAATGAAGCCTTTGTTGTAGAACGTTATGATGCCGGCTGTTTAGTTGAGAATATTGAAATTAGATAAAGGGGAAGATAGATGATATCACCAGCACAAAAGTTTTTGCAGAAACATTACGCTCAAAAGGAGCGTAATACAGACAACCCGCGAGCAACCAATGCTTACGAAATGATGTTAGCCAAGCTAAATAACGATCGTATTCGTTTAAAAAAATTCCAATCGACGGAAGCAAAAATTGACCTTAAAAAGCAACTTATTCCCGAATATATGGATTGGATTAACGGCGTGCTTGAGTCTGAAAATGCTCAGCAAGATGATGTTTTCATGCATTTAATGGTATGGATGATTGACACTAAACAATTTGAACTTGCCTACCCGCTTGCTAAACATGCATTAAAGCACAATTGGGTTACACCAGATGAATATCAACGCCAAACCGCCACATTAATTGCTGAAGAATTAGCTAATACAACGCTTGCACAAATTAGCAATAAGCAAACAATTAACACTGATATTTTGCTTAAATTCGCTGAATTAATGGTTGATAAAGATATGTTTGATCAGGTTAGAGCAAAATTAAATAAAGCTATTGGCTATGCGTTAAAAGAAACTCATCCAGAACAAGCATTAGGCTACTTAAAACGAGCGCTTGAACTTGACGAATCTTCAGGCGTAAAAACAGCCATTAAAGAATTAGAAAAGGCCTTAAATAAGACCGATTCTTAACCGGGTGAACCCTCACACCTCGGCGGCACAAAGGCAATAAATGTATGTTACATGTTAGCGCCTTTGTCCACCGCCGATCAACAAAGGTAAATTATGAACGACTTTACAGCTATCGCAATCGCTAACGAAACTGAGAATCTCGAAATCAGTAATATTTCGTTTTTCCCAGCAATTAATGTTAATGATGTTCGAAAAACTCAACGATTAGATGGCACAGTCACAACCGAAAGACTAAAAACCGCAATTACCAGTGCAATTATTGCGGTAAATGACGATTTATATAGCTGGCGACTAGCAAAACAGTTGGCAGGTATTGCAACAATTAACGATTTAAATGACGAGCTTGTTAATGGTGAATCAAAATATTTAATTTTATACAAACACGCAGTTTATTCGTGGGCAAATGCATTATTGAATGAACAATATATTAATTTTGATGCAACCGCAAAAGCTAAAGGTGACATTGAATCAAACATCGAAAGCGCTGGCAACCTATACCGTAATGCACGTTATGCAATTCGTGACATATTGGGCAAATCACGATCAACAATGGAATTGATTTAATGATTGTTTATGCAATGCAAAATGAAACCGTGGACGCATTAGCGTATCGAGTTTTTGGCAAAACAAAAGGGGTTGTAGAAATTATTTATCAAGACAATCCGATGCTGTGCGAATTGCCGGCAATGCTACCAATGGGAACGCTGGTCAATGTACCAGAATCAGTACCTGAGCCACAAAAAAAACAAGTTAATTTATGGGACTAATGGGGCTAATTTAATGACAGAACCAACTACAACAACATTCACAGCAGTTATTAGTGCGTTTTCAATATCTGTGATTTATCCCAATATTGAAAACGGCATTATTCTCGGGGCGCTTTGCGGTTCAATATTGTTAGTAATTAGCGAGGAATGCATTTCAGTGCTTCGACGTATTATTCTATTTTTTATATCATTTGCTATGGGAATGTTATTGGCCGAAATGACCCTGTTCTTATTAATGCCGCTTTTTCCAGTCAACATACAACAAAAAATGCCGTTGGGGTTAGGAGCATTAATAGCGTCGGCTGTTAGTGTCAAGTTGTTGCTGTGGTTGATTAAAAAGTTTGACGATCCATCTGATTTATTTGACAAATTCAAGGGGGGGAAATCATGATTACAACCCTTAACGCAGTTCTATGTTTATTAATCGCCGTTAGGTTATTCACTTTTGATCGTAAGCATTATCAATACAAAGCTAAATATAGTTGGCTGGCTTGGCTCATGATTACGTCAAGTGCAGCGGTGTTTATGTTTTCTTTCTTCGGGTTGCTAAGCCGAGCTTATTGTGCGCAAGTTGTCATGAATCTAACGCTGTTGCTCTGTTTTATAAATAGCAAAGGGAATATCGGCACACTTTGCCGCTCACCAAATAAATATCGACACGATAAAGGATTAAATAAATAATGATTACGAAAGAACAATTGCAAAATGTAGCCGATAAACTAGGCATTGATCTGGCAATGCTACAGGCAGTAACAAAAATTGAAGCCAGGTCATCGGGATTTAAAAATGGCTTGCCAGTGATCCTCTTTGAGCGGCATATCTTTTACCGCCAACTTAAAAAAAATGGTTTTAATGTAGAGCATCTCGCTAAAACCTACCCAGACTTAATTAATCAAGTTGCTGGCGGTTATTTAGGGGGCGCCCGCGAGAATTACCGCTTAAATATGGCAAAACAAATTGATCCACAGTCAGCAATTGAAAGCACAAGCTGGGGATTATTCCAAATCATGGGATTTCACTGGCAATTACTAGGTTACGAATCTGCCCAGCAGTTTGAGCAATACATGACAGAAAGCGAAGAAATGCAGCTAGATGCTTTTTATCGATTTATTTCTCATAAAACCAATTGCAAATTATTACAAGCAATGAAAGATAAGGACTTCCAAGTTTTTGCAAAACTATATAACGGCCCAGCATATAAGAAAAATAGTTACGACACTAAGCTAAAGGAGGCCTACGAAAGTTATGCAACTACTACAAAATAAGTTGTTGCCGTGGTTGCTGTTATTATTTATGGCTATCTGTTTTTCGTTTAGTTACTCACACAATCAACAATTGCGCATTAAATATAGGCAGCTGGAAGACGATAAGCAAGAGCTGATCGAAATCATTGATTATAAAAACAATGAATTACTCGAACTTGGCGATCAATATCACGCAAATGAACAAAAACTGATAGAACAAAAAAATCAACTACAAGCGGTTGACGCGTTAAATCGTCAATATCAACAACAGTTGGAGCAACTTATCAATGAAAATCAACAATTACTCATGTGGTCTGATACTGATTTGCCTGATGTTATTAAACGGTTGTACACGCGGCCAGAAATCAAAGGAAGTGAAGATTATAAAAACTGGATGTCCAGCCGTAACGCCTTGTTATCTTCCCATGAATAATTTAATGCAAAATCGCTCATTAATTGACGATAATCAAGCCATCTTAACAGCATGGCATCAATGTGCGGTTCAGGTCGAAATGATTTACCAATGTCAACAGGAGCAACATGGAAAAGATAAAACAGTTACGCAAGATACTCGAAAATAATAATCTGTTTATTAAAACCAACCCCGATAAGCTCCATGTTTTTGTCGATGATGGGAACGTAACCGCCACTGCGGCAACCTCGTTGAGTTATGAGTATGAATATAATGTTAATTTAATTATTACAGATTACGATCAGCCCATTGACTATTTAATGGTTCCTATCATTAGTTGGATGTATATTAACCAGCAAGAATTTATGGCAAATCCAGAACTCAGAAACGGGGCTATTAAATTTGAGGTTGAAGCGTTAAATAATAAGACCGCAGATATCAGCATAGAATTAAAATTAACCGAGCGTGTAATTGTTAAGAAAGGTGATAATGGGCTTGAATACAAGCACGTTAACGACGAACCGCCGATCGATATGCGTCCAGAATGGGTTAATGAAATATGGCCGACGAACTAAACAAATTACATGATTATGCTAACGGTATACTCACTCAATTAAATAATGTTAATCGAGCAAAGTTAGCTCGCGAAATAGCGACAAAACTACGCGAAAACCAGCGTAAAAGGATTGTTGCTCAACAGCAACCCGACGGAACAAATTTTGAACCGAGGAAACCGCAAAAATTTCGCAAAAAAGCGGGAAAAATCAAACGTAAAATGTTCACAAAACTTCGAACAACAAAATTTTTACGAACATCAGCAAATAGCAATAGCGCAACAGTTAAATTTATCAACTCAGTATCCCGTATCGCTCGAATTCATCATTACGGACTGCGAGGCAGAGTAAATAAAAACAATAGTTGGACTGTTAATTATCCATCTCGCAAGCTGTTGGGTATCAATCAAAAGGATTGTAAAATGATTGAACAAATCACAATTACTTACCTCGCCCGCAAATTGTAAAAGCGCAATTTACAACTCGGCGCGCTTTATTGTTTGTCGTTTAATCTTGATGATAATGCCATGCAAAATTATCACCCTGCCGACCTAGTCGATATATTACGAAAAATTGAGAACCTGATCCGCCAAGGCGTTGTTTGTCAAACAAAAGGCGATCGGGTAAAAGTTCGTACTGGTGATTTGATTACTGATTGGTTGCCGTGGTTTACTCACCGCGCAGGTAAAAGCCGAACCTGGTGGCGCCCTTCTATTGGTGAGCAGGTCTTTATATTAAGTCCCAACGGCAATATTGAGCTTGGTTGCGTTTTACCAAGTCTTTATTGCAATGACAACCCTGCACCTTCAGCCTCTGGAGATGGTTACTTTGTCGAATTCCCGGACGGTGCGACATTTGAATACGAACCCAAAAATAGCTGTTTAATCATAAAGGGTATTAAAACCGCTGTTATTGAGGCAAGCAACCAAATCACTGCTAAAGCCGGCACAAAAATCCACCTTGACACCCCGCTTGTTGAATGTAGCGAGCATGTAACATTTAAATCATTTAGCGCAACAGGTGGCAGTGCTAGCGGTAATACTGGTGTATTAACAGGAAACGTAATTCATAAACAAGGCGAATTGTCATCTAATGGAGTTGTTCTTGATAAACACAAACATAATGGAGTCAAAGCAGGTGGCGATTTAACTGGAGGACCTCAACAATGAGTTATATTGGAATGAATTGCCAAAACGGCCGCTCAATCACTGATATGGATCACATCAATCAGTCAGTCAAAGATATTTTAACAACGCCAATTGGATCACGAGTTGAACGCCGGGACTACGGGTCATTTTTGTTTCTATTATTAGATAATCCAAATACTGACGCCACAAGGCTGCGCGTTATTTCAGCTACAGTTATGGCACTGAATCAATGGGAGCCACGAATTAAGCTCGATGCAGTTGAACTCAATAGCAACAAAGAAAGATTGACAATGCAAATTACCGGCTCACGCACAGATAAACCCAACCAAACTTTTACTAGTGACATAGAGATCGCAACATGGCCACGTTAACTGATTTATCAAAACTACCAGCGCCGGATATTATCGAGTCGCTAGACTTTGAAGCGTTGCTAGAAAAGCGTAAACAAAAATTTATATCCCTTTATGCTGTTGACGAGCAAGAAGAAGTCGCAAAAACATTACAATACGAGAGTGAGCCGATCGTTAAATTATTACAAGAAAGCACCTATTATGAATTAATTATTCGACAACGTATTAATGAGGCGTCTCATGCGCTAATGATTGCTCACGCGAATGGCAGCGATTTAGATAATTTAGGCGCTAACTTCCACGTATACCGTTTAATTATTCAACATGCAGATGACAGCGTCACGCCAGCAATAAAAGAGATCAAGGAATCTGATGCTGACTTTAGATTGCGCATTCAGGCAGCATTTGAAGGGTTATCCGTCGCTGGACCGCGAGCAGCTTATGAATTTTATGCTCGCAGCGCTGACGGTCGAGTATTAGATGCTGCAGCCGAAAGTCCTTCCCCAGCATGTGTAACACTGGCAATATTGTCGCGCGACAATAACGGCGCGGCATCAGACGAACTAATTAAAATTGTTGAAAAAGTGGTTAATGACGACTATCGACGCCCTGTCGCTGATCGTGTAACAGTAAAATCAGTTGAATTAATCGAATATAAGATAAACGCTAAACTGTTTTTATACTCCGGTCCCGAATCGGAACCCATTAAAAAAGCGGCACTCAATAATTTGCAGGAATATATATCAGAAAAGCACCGTATAGGGCGACGCATCAGCCGCAGCGCAATCATATCCGCGTTACATGTTCCGGGTGTTCAACGTGTCGAACTAATAGAACCCAGCAAAGATGTGTTAATTAATCGCGAGCAGGCAAGTTATTGCTCTGATCATCAGGTTGAGGTTGCTGGATATGACAAATAAAACCTTGCTACCACCCTCATCAACAAAGCTAGAAAAAAGGTTATCTCAAGCCATGGTTTGCGATTTCCCAATTCTATTACGCTCATTGTGGAATCCTCAAACATGCCCCTATGAGCTACTACCGTATTTGGCGTGGCAATACAGTGTTGATTATTGGGATGAAAATTGGAACGAACAAATTAAACGTAAGGTTGTCGCGGAGGCGTTCGAAATCCACCAACACAAAGGGACCAAAGAGGCCATCCGCCGAGCAGTTAGTTCATTTGGGTATTTAATTGATCTAATTGAGTGGTGGCAAAATGATAAAACCCCAGGTACATTCTCAATAGAAATTGGAGTATTAGACAAGGGGATCACTGACGAATCCTATAATGAGCTAGTCCGAATAATCGAGGATGTCAAACCGGTATCCCGACATTTGTCCGGGCTATCACTGCATTTAGCAACGAGCGTCAATACAACAATTGGCGCATGTAATTACGACGGTAATACAATCAGCATATATCCGTATGTTAGCGAGACAGTCACAACGAAATCACGCCGACAATTTGGTGCGTCCATTCATTTTATCGATACAATGAGAATATAATCATGAGTCAAACATACTATACAATTCTAACAAAACTTGGCGCTGAGCTATTAGCTAATGCTACAGC
>NZ_LZGP01000030.1:0-87337 GCF_001690445.1 Gilliamella sp. wkB195 | reverse complement strand
ATAAAAATTATTATTTTTCTATTCTATAGTGATATCACCTTTTGGAACACAACTACAGGCTAGAATATGTTTATTTTGTTTAATCGCTGATTGAGTTAAAGGTTTTACATTCCCTTTTGTTAATAATACTGAGCAACGACCACACACACCAGCCCGACAAGAGTTAGGAATTGAAATATGATGTTGTTCAATTTGTTCTAAAATTGTTTGTTGATTATTACCTTTAATTTTTTTATCTTGAAAAGTAATTGTACAAGGTTGATAGTCTTTTATTGATTCTGTAGGAAAGTTTTTAATATAGTTTTTAGCTGGTTGGCGTTCAAGTACCTCAATTTTATCACCAATCGATACAGTACCATGATTTCGAGCAATCATATTCATACCAAAATCAATTTTACCATCCAAATTAGTTCTAAAATAACTTAAAGTTTTTAAAGGTTCATTATTAGGTAAAGCTTTGGCTGAATTGACATTGATCGTGGTTAATACACAACGAGTACAAGGTTTGACGATATCAAATATTAACTCACCAATTTTAATGGTTTTCCATCCATCCTCTGCAAAAGGGAGTGCGCCATCAATAATAATATTGCCACGAAATTGGCGAATATCTAATTTTTCAGGGCACTGCTGTTCAAGATAGTTAAATGATGCAAGATTTAACAACAAATAAGGATAACCATCAGCAAAACTAACAGGCACATCTGGATAACGTTTAGTTCTTCGACTCAATTTATTGCCGATCCAACGCAATTGCACATCTTTTTGAAGAAATTGGCTAAAAAATTGATTAACTTTAATTGGCGCAATATGTGATGTAAAGTGATTTCCCCAAACTTCGGTCGCTTCATTACTTTGTGAAAACTCATCGAGATTAATCACGATTGATTTGTTAGTTGGTAATGACACTTGTACTTGGTTGTCAGTTATTACCGTTCTAAGTTTCAACAGCTCTGGATATTGTCTGGCAGTAATAAATGTTCCATCGGGTTCACTTATCATTAAGATACGGTCATGTTCAAAGCCACCATCAATACTCTTGGCACGCGTCAATGCAATACCTTGCATTGATTTAATCGGATAGATAAAGAGTTGTTTAACGGCAATCATATCGGCAAATATTTAATTAGTTTGATCAAATTATATATTTAATTATTAGGGATTTATATATTTAAGTGCCATAAATTCATTCCTAAGCTATCTTACAATCGTCGTTCAATGATATTTTGTATAGGATGATATTCTGCTTTTATAAAAGAGGTATTATGTTCGCATGGGGTATTACCTTCAAGATATGTGATTTCCTCAAGTTTTAGTAGGGCAATGTTCTTAGCTATATATTTAATGAATTCTCTATTTTTTCATCACTAGATAAGATTTTTTGCTATTAGATTTGTATTGATATATTTTAATTGTTTAGTTGCTATGTTACTACTCATTTTTATTCAAGCAGACTGGTTGTCTAATGAAGGATAAGTTAGTTTAGTTAGGTTGAACATACAATTGAATTTGAGAATCTATTATTTAAGTAAAAATATCTAAACAAATTCTTGGTAACTGATATCAATAATATAA
Organism: Gilliamella sp. wkB195; assembly: GCF_001690445.1. Classification (NCBI taxonomy): domain Bacteria; kingdom Pseudomonadati; phylum Pseudomonadota; class Gammaproteobacteria; order Orbales; family Orbaceae; genus Gilliamella; species Gilliamella sp. wkB195. Next base: position 85,762 of record NZ_LZGP01000030.1, on the reverse strand, counting down.
TAAAACGTTTTACCGTTTGGTGTGATGACTGCTATTTCATCATCAATTTTATGACCAATTAAAGCTCTGGCAACAGGGCTATTAATCGATATCCAATTTTTTTTGGGATCGAATTCATCACTACCAACAATACGGTAGATATGTAATTTTCCTGAATCATCTTCCAATTTGACCCAAGCCCCAAAAAATACTTTTCCTTCTTGTCTTGGGTCAGGATCGACAATCGTTAATATTTCTAAACGTTTGGTTAAAAAGCGAACACGTCTATCAATCTCTCGAAGACGTCTTTTTCCATAAATATATTCCGCATTTTCACTACGGTCGCCAAGGGCTGCAGCATCAGAAACAGCTTGAGTAACACGAGGCCTTTCTTCTTTCCATAAATATTTCAATTCACGATCGAGTGCCAAGTAGCCCTCTCTTGTTATATAATTAGCTTTTTGCATAATGAATATAAATTCCGTTAATCGACGAGATATACAGAGATATCATGATAAATAATCAAATTAGCCATATTATAGCGGGTGAATTAACCGTAAAACCAGAACAAGTTTTAGCTGCCATTCAGTTATTAGATGATGGTAGTACCGTTCCCTTTATTGCTCGATATCGTAAAGAGGTGACCGGAGGTCTGGATGATACCCAATTACGTACCTTAGATAGCCGTTTAAGTTATTTGCGAGAACTAGAAGATCGTAAACAAACAATTTTAAAATCAATTGAGGAACAGGGTAAATTAACCCCAGAATTAAGCCAAAAAATTACTGATACGCTTAGTAAAACGGAATTAGAAGATCTTTATCTTCCTTATAAACCAAAACGACGTACCCGCGGTCAAATAGCAATCGAGGCAGGGCTTGAATCTCTCGCTGACGATTTATGGCAAAATCCCGATCTCAATCCAGAAACTGAAGCTGAAAAATATATCAATGCAGATAAAGGCATTGCTGATACTAAATCTGCCTTAGATGGTGCCCGTTATATTTTAATGGAGCGTTTTGCTGAAGATGCCGCTTTACTTGCTAAAGTTCGTCATTATCTTTGGAATAACGCGCATCTTGTATCTCAAGTTATTACAGGTAAAGAGGAAGAAGGTGCTAAATTTAGAGACTACTTTGCACAAAGTGAACTTATTTCAAAAGTGCCTTCTCATCGTGCTTTAGCGATGTTTAGAGGACGAAATGAAGGATTTTTACAACTTTCACTCAATGCCGATCCGCAATTTGAAGAAACGCCAAAAGAGAGCTATTGCGAGCAAATTATTACAGAGCATTTAGGGATTCATTTTAATGATCAACCTGCAGATAAATGGCGTAAAGCAGTTATTAATTGGACATGGCGAATTAAGATTTTAATGCACATGGAAACCGAGCTTATGACCACTTTGCGTGAACGTGCTGAAGAGGAAGCAATTAACGTATTTGCAGCAAATTTACACGATATGTTGATGGCTGCACCTGCAGGTATGAAAGTCACCATGGGAATGGATCCAGGCTTACGAACAGGTGTAAAAATTGCTGTTGTGGATTCTACAGGTAAACTTATTGCGACCGAAACGATTTATCCTCATACAGGACAAGCTGATAAAGCAGCAATGATTGTTGCTGCACTTTGCATTAAACATCAAGTGGAATTAGTTGCAATTGGTAATGGCACGGCATCTCGTGAAACTGAACGTTTTTATCTTGATGTTCAGAAAAAGTATCCGGAAGTAAAAGGGCAAAAAGTTATTGTCAGCGAAGCTGGGGCTTCTGTTTATTCTGCATCAGAGCTTGCTGCTCAAGAGTTCCCTGATCTGGATGTATCAATTCGTGGTGCGGTATCCATTGCTCGTCGTTTACAAGATCCTTTAGCTGAGCTAGTAAAAATCGATCCAAAATCCATTGGGGTGGGGCAATATCAGCATGATGTTAGTCAGACCCAATTAGCTAAAAAACTTGATGCGGTGGTTGAAGATGGAGTAAATGCGGTAGGGGTAAATTTAAACACTGCATCAATGATGTTACTTGCCCGTATTGCAGGATTGAATAAAGTTATTGCCCAAAATATTGTAGATTGGCGTAATGAAAATGGTCAATTTACCGATCGCAAACAGTTGTTAAAAGTTAGTCGTTTAGGCCCTAAAGCGTTTGAACAATGTGCTGGTTTTTTGCGCATAATGGAGGGTAAAAATCCACTTGATGCATCGGCTGTTCACCCTGAAGCCTATCCGGTTGTCGAACGAATTTTAGAGAAAAATCATAAATCTTTAAAAGAAATTTTAGGTGATACTAATTATCTGAAATCATTAAAAGCGGTTGATTACGTTGATGACCATTTTGGTGTTCCAACTGTCACTGATATTATTAAAGAACTTGATAAACCCGGACGTGATCCAAGGCCCGAATTTAAAACGGCCCAGTTTGCTGATAACATCGAAACAATGGAAGATTTAAAAATAGGCATGATTATGGAAGGTGCGGTAACCAATGTTACCAATTTTGGTGCTTTTGTTGATATTGGTGTACATCAAGATGGTTTAGTTCATATATCAGCATTATCTGATAAATTTGTTGAAGATCCACGAACGGTAGTTAAAGCTGGTGATATTGTTAAAGTTAAAGTGATTGAAGTGGATATTGCCCGCAAACGTATTGCTTTATCGATGCGACTTGATGATCCAACAACGCCAAAAGTAGAAGGGGCCAAAGCTCGAACGAATAAATCAACCGGCACTTCTAAAAGTGGACAGTCAGCGCCTATTACAAATAGTGCAATGGGTAATGCTTTTGCTGCAGCTTTTAAAAAAGGAAAATAAATTCAGTTATATTTTATTTGTAAAGGGAGGTTAATGCCTCCTTTTTATTTAACGCTAATTTCAAAATATTTTAATAAAATTATTGATGATAAATCCAGTGATTAAAAATCAAATCAGGAGCTCAATCACTTTATTTAGAATTATTATTTTAATAAATATTCATTTGAGAACCATTAAATATCAATAAATTGATATTTCGCTATTCCATATTGTATATATTATTATATACTATGCACAATTGTGTAGATTATTTTTAACATATACAATTAATTATCTTATTTAATCAGCCTGTTAGTAAAGTTAAACTACTTTGCGCTGATCTTTTTAATAGCATTTCTTATTTTGATATTCTTAAATTAGTTTATTAACAACATTTGAATATTACACTTTTTCGATAGCGACATAGTCGTTTTTGCTCTAGATATTAAATAAAAATATACCGTTACATGGATGCAATTTAATAACTTTCTAATGTTTTTTATTGCTTATACGCGTTTTTAAAATTTGAAATAGGTAACAATTTTTATCAATCATTTGATAATTCTTTAGTTTATTAAAACTTTAAATCAATAACTTTATTCTAATTTGCAGGAAAGTTTATGAGTAGAGGAATTAGCATGAATAGTAAAATGTTTGTTTCCCCAAAATTTTATTTGATGCAATTAATATTTAATATTACAGCTATTTCTTTTTTTTGCCTTTTTTGCCATACATCTCTAGCCGCATTATCATTTGCTGCAACCACTACGCAATATATTCACGGTAATCCGCCTGAAATTCTAGAATCTGCTGATACAAAAATCTTAAATGGAATTCAATTTAAATTAAATATTGATGGTATTGATCCTGTGATTGTTTTGCCTGGTACTGATAATAAGATTTCTGTTGCTTACAACACTTCACCAAGTATTTATTCATTTGGGGTAGATACTTCAAGTTTGAATGATAGTGATATAAATGATGTAGATGGTGACAAAGTGGCTACTACCGGCAGTTTTATCATTCAGTCTATTAATACTGAATGGCGGGACTCAAACAATAACATAATTCCTTCTGATTCTACTTCCCAACTTGGTAGTGATGTGTGTAATTCATCGACGGCTAATGCAAAATCATCAGTAAAAGTAACGATTCAATTTGTTGCTAAAACCCAGTACGGTGCTCCTGATCAGTCAGAACCAAGAGAAGTCTCTAAAACATTTCAAGTCAGTGCTGATGATGGTATCTGTTATATTAGGCCTGGTGTATTGGCTCTGATTATGCACAATGGATGGGATGAAGGGGATAACTATGCTCCTTATGGTGCTGATACGATAGATCTTGATGTTCCTTATAACGTAGACCAATTTACTATGCATAAAGGTTTTAAGGCCTCCGCTAAAGATCAAAACGGCAATTACTTCCCAACATATGGTTTCCCGGATGCACGTTTTAGAATTGTGCCGGTAAATCCAATTTCAGATTATAGTTATACCTTGGTTAAAAATCCGAATAATTCACTAATTAGTGCTTCTCGTGATTCAAGCGCTGATTCTAAAAGTGAATTTAAATTTACCGAAAATGTACCAGTTCAAGATGATAAATTTGTAATATTAGTTACCAATAATCGAACGTTAGCACAGTTTTATTACACTTTCTCTATAAAACATTGGTTATATTTTACAAATAACTTGGTGGGCAATTGGCAAAGCGCAAATACATATTGTCAAAATAATAATGATAGATTACCTATACGAGCTGAGTTATCTAATTCTAGTTTTGCTACCGTTCCAACAACTAATGATAACTATTATGTAAAAAATAATGGATATAGAAGAGCAATTGGTGAAGGATTATTGCCAGAATGGGGTAAAGCCTACTTTTATTCCCCACTTGATTATATTGGTCGAGATATGATGTCTGGTGCGCCAAATTTAAGAAGTTTAATCAATTATGATTTCTATTTTACCAGTGAACCATCATCGGTAAAAGATGTATTAGGTAATTATAGATATTACAGTGTGGGGATGGTAGAAGGTAATATTATTGTTGAACCAGATGTAGCATATACCTTATGTGTTAAATATTAACGTTGATATACAATTAGCTATTTTTTTAAAATCTAAACAGATATTAATGATTTATCTTAATATTTGATTTTGATGTTAATCAAATGAGCAGGTTTTCAAACTGCTCATTTTTATTTCAAAAATCTCATGAGGTAAAAATTTAAGACATTATTTTGGAATTTTATAATAAGCCTGTTAATAGTTTATTAAGCACACACTCATTAAAAAACGCTATTATGATAAATAAACAGTTGGCAAAACAATATTTTTCAGGCCAAATTGTTTTAATTCCATAGCAAAATTTTCGATATGTTGTTTTGATGCGCTCTGCCATGTTTTGGCTTCACCTCTCACACCATGATTATGAAATGCATTGATTCTAATTTTTATATTTGCATCAAATTGCTTTAAAAAATTAGCTAAATGTTCAGCGTTTTGTTGTAAATCGGTATGCTTAGGAATAATTAGAAATCTGACTTCATATAATTTATTCATTTTTGCAAGATATTCAATTGACTTTTTAACTCTTAAATTTCCCTTGCTAGTTAATGCTTCATGTACTTGATTATCCCATGCTTTAAGATCAATCATTGCCCCATCCATTACGTTGACTATTTTTTGCCAACCCATTTGAGGTAAATATCCATTACTGTCAACAAAACAGCTTAAGTGTTTTAAATCCTGAGCTTGTTTAATCGCACTAAAAAGCTGCTCAATAAACGCTAGTTGCAGTGTTGCCTCACCACCGCTTAGGGTTATTCCGTTTAAAAAAGGTAGATATTTTCGGATAAGTTTTAAAATATCTTCAATACTGTATCGATAAGTCATCGGTGTTGACTGATAGTTACAAGTGTTTATACAAGTATCACACTGCTGGCAAGTTGAACTTTGCCAAATGACTTTGTTGTTGATAAATGATAATGCTTGATGGGGGCAGGAAGCAACACATTCACCACACTCCTTACACCGTGAAATGGTATAAGGATTGTGGCAATTTAAACATTTAAAATTGCAGCCTTGTAAAAAGATGACTAACCGGTTTCCCGGTCCATCAACACAAGAAAAGGGTAAAATTTTATTAACGATTGCCCATGACTTGTTCATGGCTTATTACCCTAGGGGTCCTGCATAAGTAACTATTGTTCACTGTATCTTCGGCTGCTTCACTACCTAAAAATGTGGTATTAATCCGCGAACCTTCTTCTTTATATTTTTTGATATCTGATAATCTCACCATATAACCAGTTACACGCACCAGATCATTACCACTGATATTAGCCGTAAATTCACGGAAACCAAATTTAAATGCTGCTTTACAAATTTGTACTAAGGCTAATGGATTATTTTTAATCGTTTCATCAATAGTTAAAATATCACTAATGCCAGATGTATAATATTTATGGTGTTTAAATAATGCCATAATATGGGTAACAGGATCTGGTTCATGTCCATAAGGGATACGTAAACCAGGTGTTGCACCGCGGTCTGTACTGATACCTGACTGCGCATGTAACATCGCTTTACCTTGCCATGCATGTTTAATTTTATGATTATCAATAAAGTCGGCTAATTGCTCAGAAATGGTGGTAGCTAGTTCATTAGCATCTTCATCAACACCATAGCGACCAGCTAAGTTAGATTTTTCTTGTAGAATATTAACCGCTTCAGCCATAGCATAAATACCAAACATTGGTGCAAATCGAGTTGCGTCAATTAGTCCTTCTTTGACTAAAAAACTATTTTGAAAGAAATTCGATTTTTCATAAAGAAATTCCGATCTCGCTTTGATTAAGTTCAATTGCAATTGGCAATAATAAGGCAGGGTATTTTGTAAAAAGTCGGTAATACTGTTACTTTTTAATGCGACTTCTTTTAAATTAATTCTGGATAAAGTACTACCACCACCCGCAACAGGGAGAGAGTTATAACAACTCACAACACCATAGCCTTGATCATCAAAATCTTTTTTGATCATCATATTATTAGCGATATGTGGTTTTGCTGTTTGGCAAATATTCTCAATTGCTGTATTTAGTAAAGATTCTGGGGTGATATCTTCATCATAAATAAATGTTAAATTAGGCGCAACTTGTTTGAGTTCACGATCAACACGTAAAATTACTCGACAGATCACATTGTCAGTTGGACCAATATTGGCGTGCATAAATGCATCAGGAAGATTGCGATCAAGCATAATCCAAAAACGTTTTAATCGCTGATAAAGCTCTTCTTCTGTTAAATTGCCAACATAAGGTAGTAACACTTTATCCAAACAACCCAAATAAACAGGCATACCAGTGACCGAAGGAACATGATGATAAGCAATTGTCAGCATATTTATGGCATCATCAAAATTTTTTGCAGGCTCAAGCTCTAAATACTCAGATCCTTGTTTAAGGAATTTTGCATAATCTGGTAACACATAACGAGGTTTATACGGTGCATGACCTTCGTACATGTCACAAATTACACGCTCATCTAAGGCTTGCTTAGTTTCACTATCCAAATCAACATAAGGTAAATTATTTTCCGCTGCTAAAGCGAGAAGGTTCGCTTTTTGTTTAGGTGACAGATTGGGATCGGTCACAATATCGTAACAATTTTTTTGAAATTCTGTCATGTTCATAAATACCTCTATATTACCTATATGTTGAAAGCAAAAAATTAAATTTAATGGCTAATTTATAATACCAATTTTACCCGTGCCATTTATATTCTACATTTCTTTTTTAAAGCCGTTATTTTTCCAAAATGAAATTAACCGGTTCATAATCTGCCGCATTAATTGGTGAGTGCGCTTCAATATATTCTCTTATCACATCCGCGTCTCGGTAACCTGTATCGACATAAGTTGGTGAAGTGTTGGTAACGGGATAACCATCTCCACCAGCCGCTAAATAATCTAACGTGGTAATACGATAAGATTTTTGCAAATCAATTGGCTCATTATTAATTTTAATATCGCTAATCGTATTGCCAGCTAGCGTGATATTTTTTAAGTGAGTATAACCACCAGAACCTTGTTTTTTACTTAATGCAACTTTAAGATATTCCACCAATTCACGGCCGGTTAACTCAAAGTAAACAACTGTATTACCAAAAGGCTCAACTTTCAAAATATCACGATAAGTAATATTTCCTTCAATAAGTGAATCACGAATCATACCGCCAGCCATAATGCCAACATCAGCATTCGTTTTTTCAATAAAGGCACTGAGTAACAGCTGTCCCATATTGCTTTGTTGATATCTTACTACACTACGATCACCTTCTAAACGACCGATTAATTCACCTGTTTTAGTGAGTAATTGCTGTTTACCTTGATCTTGATAAGGTTTAAGTGTTTCTAACAATTTTTTATCTTGTTCTATTTCACTAGTGTAGTATTCAAGACGTTTAGTATCGTTGCCATTGTCGACTTCTTTTTTCAAGTTGATAGGAATTAACTGATAATTTTCCAGTGTAATTTTACCGTTTAAAAAGACAAAGTCGGCACGACCAACATATTTACCCCATTCATGAGCTTGAACAATCCAAGTTCCATTTTGTTGATCGGGTGCACATGGCGTGCCAGGAACATACTCAGTAATACGTTTGTTAGGGCTAGCCATACATACAGGGTTTTGAGAGTGACCACCTACAATCATATTTAAATCACCTGGTTTCAATCCCCGTGCTAACTCAACATCACCCGGTGCCATTGAACCATGTTCACCATTTTCATAATGTCCCATATGAGTAACCGCAATAATCATATCTGGGCGCTCATTATTTTTAATTTGACTTATCACCTTCTCTGCTTCAGGCAAGGTTTTGCGAAACTCAACACCGTCAGTATTTTTAGGTGAAGCAAGGAAAATTGTATCATCAGTAGTTAAACCAAATACCGCAACTCTAATGCCATTTAAATCAAACATTTTATAAGCATCGAAAACGCGATTATCAGTATTTTTGAAGTAAGTATTTGCTGATAAAAATGGAAAGTGAGCCCATTTTTGTTGTTCACGAATAACTGCTAAAGGATGATCAAACTCATGGTTACCAACAGCCATTGCATCATAACCAATACTGTTCATACCCATAAAATCGGGTTTAGCTTGTAAAACATCGGATTCAGGAACGCCTGTATTAATGTCACCGCCAGATAGCAGAAGTAATTTCCCACCTTTTTCGGATACTTCTTTTCTAATTTGGTCAACTACAGTTTTTTGAGCAGCTAAACCATATTCACCAATGTCATTTTGCCAAAAATGGCCATGATGGTCATTAGTATGCAAAATAGTAAAAGAATAGGGCTTATCTTTTTCCCAAGTAGGTGCAGTAGATTGCTTGGTTGCAACTGCTGCGAATGAATTAACTGAGAACAGACCTAAAATAATAACTAGTGACAGTTTAAATTTAAAACAATACATGGCATCTCCCAAATCCTTATTAGAGCTATTCTGTAATTACTTTGAAAATCAATTGTGGTTGTTTAGCACTATCACTGATAGTAATATTGTCATACAATTTTTGTTTAATTGCATCAATCTTATCGCTACTTGAATGAATAGTTAATAATGGTTCACCCACTTCAACTTTATCACCCACTTTTTTATGTAAAACAATACCAACAGCTGGATCAATAACATCTTCTTTAGTTGCACGTCCAGCGCCTAATTGCATCGCCGCAATACCAATTTGGTCGGCAATAATGCGTGATACATAACCTGATTTTTGTGCAGGTAGATCGATTTGGTAAGGGGCGTTGGCTAATTTTTCAGGATGATCAACAACAGAGTTATCTCCACCTTGAGCTTCAATTAACGTTTTAAATTTCTCTATCGCTTTACCATTTTTAATGACTTCTTGAAGTTTTTCTCTTGCTTCCTCTAATGTCTTAGCTTTATTGGCTAATACAACCATTTGACTACCAAGCGTTAAAACTAACTCAGTTAAATCAGCAGGACCATGACCATTTAATGTATCAATGGCTTCTTTAACTTCTAAGGCATTACCAATAGCATAACCTAAAGGTTGAGACATATCTGAGATAATCGCCATGGTTCTACGACCAATTTGATTACCAATATTAACCATTTCATGTGCTAATTTCTCAGAGTCTTCCATCGTTTTCATTAAAGCACCGTCACCGGTTTTGACATCCAACACAATAGCGTCAGCACCCGCAGCCAGTTTTTTACTCATGATTGAACTGGCAATCAGCGGAATAGAGTTAACCGTGCCGGTTACATCACGTAATGAATAAAGTTTTTTATCAGCTGGGGTTAAGTTACCTGATTGACCAATAACCGCAACACCTTTTTGGTTAACCTGATCGATAAACTCTTGCTTACCTAATTCGATTTTAAAGCCGGGAATAGTTTCAAATTTATCGGTTGTTCCACCAGTATGGCCTAATCCTCGACCTGACATCTTGGCAACAGGAATATCTAAAGCAGCAACTAATGGTGCTAATACTAAAGTGGTTGTATCACCCACACCTCCGGTTGAATGTTTATCTACTTTAATACCTTTAATTGATGATAGATCAACAGTATCACCGGAATACATCATAGCACTAGTTAAATCAGCACATTCTTTCGAAGTCATACCTTGATAATAAATAGCCATAAGTAAAGCACTTACTTGGTAGTCAGGAATCGTACCATTAGTATAATTGGTAATAAAAAATTGAATTTCTTCGGTAGTTAAGGCATGTCCATCACGTTTTTTTTCAATAATATCTACAAATCTCATTACACTTCTCTCTTAATATCAATAAATCAAATTAGGTTTATATTTTTTCATCCATTATATGGATTGATGATAATTCTGATCTTAGCTTCATCACTCTCTTTTATTATTTTCTATCAATTTTTTTGATAGTTAAAATTTTCTTATTCAGAAATAATACTAATCTAAATCACTAGGTGAAAAAGACCAAGGCAACAATTCACCGACAGTGGTTTCTTGGATTTTACCATGCATATTTGTCAAAATAACTGGCATATCTTTGGCGCAAAATTCACTAATGACTTGGCGACAAGCTCCACAAGGTGAAATTGGTCCATCAGTATCGCCAATTACAACTAATTTTTTAAATTTTGTTTTACCTTCTGATACCGCCTTAAAAATCGCAGTTCGTTCAGCACAGTTGGCTAGGCCATATGAGGCATTTTCAATATTGCATCCTAAAATAGCTTCGTCATCTTCGGTAATTAATACTGCACCTACTTGAAATTTAGAATAGGGTACATAAGCTTTTGAGCGTGCTGTTTTAGCTAGTTCAATTAGTTTTTCAATCTTCATATTCATAATCCTTGTTATCATCAATAGATTTTTAGTTTTGCGATTTTGTTGGTGCTTGTAAATTAAGTTGATATACACCAAAGCCTAAATTATCTTTTTCAATAAACTTAATTGGGTACAATGAATGTTTTTCAATATAAGCTTTGGCTTCTTCAGTTGGGGAAGATTCAAAGCGAATATCCAAATTAATTTTGCTGGTAATTGGTGCAATTCGCCAGTTATTATCAACCTTCACATTCACTTCACCTTGTTTTTTAGTGTGATTAGTAATATAGGCTGAAAGAATGACCCTTAAATCATCCGGAGAATTAAATTTAACATTTTTACCACCAGTACCAGGGAATGTTCCGGTATATGCACGATAGTTATTGGTGGCAATTAAAAATGCTTGATTGGAAGCAATAGGTTTTTGTTGATAAGTTAAGTTTACGATACGTTCTGAATCAGGATTAATTAACTGACAATTACCATCATAACGTGCAGGTTTAGTAATATCAATTTGATAACTCACACCATCAATGGTATCAAAATTATAAGTTCTAAATTTATCCCAATTAATCAAATATTGTGGTTGTGACGAATTGATATCAATTTGATTATAAACACCTGCTGAGCATTCCAACCACTCTTTAACATCTTTACCCGTTATTTTTACTGCAGATAAAATATTAGGATAAAGATAGATATCAGCTGCATTTCTAAAAGTTAAATCACCTTTTTTAACATCAACATAAGCTGAAGGATCGTTTTTACGACCACCAGCTTTAAATGGCGCAATTGCCGATAAAATGGGTAATCCATCCAGATCTGGATCACCTTGAACAAACTGTTTCACATAATCAATTTGCGCATCACTAATAATTTGCAAAGCAGAAGTATCTTCGACTAATGCTAAATAACTATTGATATCGGTTGAAACCTTGCCAATTGGTTTACCAACAAATTCACGGGTACCTTCGTGGTCGTCTCTTAACGCATTCGTAATATTTTTATCTGATCCAACTAATGCTTTTTTATTTTTAATATCAAAGATCGGGCGAGCTTCTGATTTACCAGAAATGACTTTCCAATTAGCTTTATCACCTTCAATAACTAAATCAACTACACCTAAATGACTTCCCCATTGTCCAGGCATTACTGCGGGCACATGATTGATATTTCCGGTACTAATATCAGTATTAGGCAATGATTTAAAATCCTCGCTAGGAAAGACCCCATGAGAATGACCAAACATAATAGCATTAATACCTTCAACTTGGCTTAAATAATAGACTGAATTTTCAGCTAAAGCCTTATATGGTTCGGCAGAAACACCTGAATGCGGAATTGCAACAATGATATTTGCACCTTGCTTTTTCATTTCAGGCACTAATTGTTTCGCGGTTTCAGTGATATCTTTAACAATTACCTTACCTTCCAAATTAAGTTTATCCCACTGCATAATTTGTGGTGGCACAAAACCAATATAACCGATTTTAATAGTGTGTTGTTTACCTTCTCTATCAACGACCGGTTTATCTAAAATAATATATTGCCTAAAGTAAGGTTTATTTGTTTTCGCATCAAAAACATTAGCATTAACATAAGGAAAATTAGCACCAGCTAGACTTTTTTGTAAAAAATCTAAACCAAAATTGAACTCATGATTACCGATGTTACCAACTACATAATCTAGCGTATTAAGTGCTTTATAAACAGGATGAGTCTCACCTTTGTTTAGACCTTTATTCAAAGCATAATCAGCCATTGGACTGCCTTGAATCAAATCGCCGTTATCAACTAAAACACTGTTTTTTACCTCTTTTCGTGCTTGATGAATTAAATTAGCTGTTTTAGCTAAACCAAAAGTATCAATGTACTGATCTTTGAAATAGTCATAATTCATCATATTACCGTGCAAATCGGTAGTTTCGATAATTCTTAAATCTACTGTTGCTGCTTGAAGTGAACCAGATATTAATAGGGTTAGTAGGCTTAATCGGGTTTTATTCATATCAATCTCCTATTTCTCTGATGTTGTTAATCATTAACATATAATAAAACGAGATAATTCTTAAATCGTTCAATAATAGCAGGGTGATATTGCTGAACGTTGATTGCCTGTTGTAGACATTGCTTATCATTACTAGTAAAAAAGGCTAAAACGTCATTAAACAAACGTGATTTTTCGGTTGGTTCAATAAATGCAGCATCAATTCCACAAAGTGTAATATCAAACAGTTCCAATCGAGAAAAATGAAAAAAATGCTCAGCGAGCTGATATTCTTTCTCTATATCGGTGCCAAATATGCCTGCGTCATCGGTATTAAGCGTTATTCTGACCCCTCTATCATAAAGTTGTCGAATTGGGTGATTAAGAATATCACCATTTAACTTATTGACTAAAATACGATTACTAGTAAGCGCTATTTCTAAAGTGATCTTGTTATCAATTAAATTCTCAATCAACTTATCATCTTCAATGGCGGCGATACCATGTCCAATACGATTCGCGCCATGTTTAAGCGCTTGGATAATACTTTCAGCAGAATCAATTTCACCAGCATGATAAGATTTTTTTAAATTTAATTTAGAAGCAAGTTGATGGGCTTTTTCAAAATCATCAAAATGACCTGCTTTTTCATTACCTGCGATATTAAATCCGGTAATAAATGGGTGGGGGTTATTCTCAATAAATTGCAGTGTATCGTATACCACATCGGCACCCAGATGGCGCACGCCAATCACATGGTATCTTACAGTAATATTATGTTCTTTTTGAACATCAATAATCGCTTTATCCATTTGATTAAGCGTTTGTTTAAATCTTTCTTGATCCCAAACTATTTTACCTTCGCTTTCCATGGCACAAATATGATAGGGAGACAAAAATAGCTCGCAATAGATTAATCCTTGCTTGGCATTTCTGCTTAAAAAATCGTAAGTAATTAGGTAATAATCGTCGGGATGTTTAACAAAATTAGAGACAGTATCATAAGTTTGGATAAATGAAACAAAATCGGATTCATCATAATTATATCGACCGTTTTTATAATCGCTTGCATCATATTCACCGGGTCGATAGCACAATGAATCAGGAAAAGTCAGATGATTCTTATCGGCTAGTTTTTTTGCCATAAATGGTGTAATACTACCTTCCACATGCTCATGAAGTATAACTTTTGGGATTATTTGCTTATTCATCTAGTTCTAATCTGTTTAAGTATATGCTTATAGGGCACTTGTAAATTATTCATCAGACTAAATTGATACAACTTTTACAAGCATCTTATTCTACCTTGATAAGACAATTATTTTCCATACATTTTGTGTGACTTATCAACTTCTTTGAAATCAAGTGGCAACAATAAACAGGCAACAAATGAGTTGCCTGTTTATTGATGTGGCCAAATTGGTTAATTTAGTTTATCTATATTAACCTTGCCTTGAGTTTGATATTAATTTCTGTTATCAAGAGTATCATTCTTGAAAATAAAGACAAAAATAATAGCAAGTAATAAAGAATATCCTGCAAAAATTAACCAAATTGTACGCCAGTCAATGACACCATTTACAGTGTAAAGATCCACAACAACACCACTGATAGTTGAACCTAAATAAGCCCCAATACCATTGGTCATAATCATAAATAAACCTTGTGCACTATTACGGATATCTGGTGAAACTGTTTTATCAACGTACATAGAACCCGAAATATTATAGAAATCAAATGCACAACCATAAACAATCATTGACAGAAGAAGTAACGTGAAACCTACAGGTGATGGATCGCCAAAAGCAAATAATCCAAACCGAGCAACCCATGCCAACATACTGATTAACATGACATATTTGATACCAAATCTTTTCATAAAAAATGGTACAAATAAAATAAATACAACTTCTGACATTTGTGAAATAGATAGCAATACTGACGGATATTGCACAACTAAACTATCAGCATATTCCGGAATACTTTTAAATGAAAGTAAGAACGGATTACCAAAAGTATTGGTAATTTGTAAAATACCACCAAGGAAGACAGCAAAGACAAAAAAGATAGCAATTCTAGGTTGTTTGAATAATACAAATGCATCTAAACCTAAAGAACTTACAAGCGACTTTCTTTTTGACTCATCTTTAGCAATGACAATTAATGGCAATGTTAATGAATATAGGCTGAGTAAAATCGAACCGCCAGCTGCAATATAGAGCTGTACATTGCTTAATCCAACTTTTAAGAAACTAACAAGCCACATAGCAACAATGAAGCCGATAGTACCAAAAATTCTTATACTAGGGAATTGCGATATAACATCAAGACCTTCTGATTCTAAACAAGCATAAGAAATTGAGTTAGAAATCGCGATAGTTGGCATAAATGCTAAACAATGAATTAAAATTACCACGACCATCATAAATGGTGTTGTGACTGAAGCGGCAATAAAAAGGGTTATTGCCCCAAATAAGTGACAAAGCATGAATAAACGATTAGCAGGAATCCATCTATCTGCCACAACACCAAGCAGACCTGGCATAAATAAGGATGCTATGCCCATAGTACCATAAACTGTACCTACTGTTGTTCCAGTAAAATGCAAGGTCTCCATCATGTAAGAGCCTAAAGTTATAAGCCAGCTACCCCAGATAAAAAATTGCAAGAAAAATATAACTTTAAGTTTGAACTTAATATTCATTTCGTTTCCTTATTAAATGAGTTCTCTTCTAACCTATTAGATAAAATTAATGAATAAATAAAAATTGTTATTACTATCGATGCGTTAGTTATAACGTTAAACACATTTACTGATAAAGTTGATTAATGACAGTCAATGTAAAACTTTTATTTCTTAAACAAAAAAAATGGCAGAAATTCTGCCATTAATTTAATCTGAATTGAGTAATACCGACTCTAACGCAACAGTAATCATCTCTTTGAAGCCTAGCTGGCGTTCTTCGGAAGACATCGCTTCGCCTTTTCGAATATGATCTGATACCGTACAAATCGCCAACGCTTTTGCGCCATATTCAGCCGCCACACCATAAATACCAGCAGCTTCCATTTCGACACCTAAAATATTGTATTTTTCCATGATATCGAAAAGATCAGGCTCAACGCTATAAAACAGATCAGCTGAGAAAATATTACCAACCTTCACATTAACATTTAAATCTTTAGCTGCATTAACTGCATTACAAACAAGACCAAAGTCAGCGATGGCAGCAAAATCATGATCTTTAAAACGCAAACGATTCACTTTAGAATCCGTACAAGCGCCCATACCAATAACAACATCACCAAGATTAACATTTGGACTAATTGCACCACACGAACCGATACGAATAATGTTTTTAACACCATAAAACTTAATCAATTCGGTTGTATAAATAGAACAAGATGGGATACCCATTCCATGCCCCATAACAGAAACTTGTTTACCTTTATACTGACCAGTAAAACCGAGCATTCCTCTGACATTCGTTACTTCTTTAGCATTATCTAAAAAAGTTTCGGCAATAAACTTAGCTCGTAATGGATCGCCGGGCATTAATACCGTTTGAGCAAAAGCACCATCGGCGGCGTTGATATGAGGGGTAGACATTTAACTCTCCTGATTTATTACTAAAAAACGTCCTAAACAATTGCTATTTACGAATAAATGACTTGCCATAATCCATTGGTGACAAATCAAAATAATCAGCAACACTTTGTCCAATATCAGCAAATGTTTCACGATGACCTAATGATCCAGCTGGAACACTATCACCATAAACTAAAACTGGAATATGCTCACGAGTATGATCCGTACCAGGCCATGTTGGATCACAACCATGATCGGCACTAATAATTAAAAGATCGCCTGGTTCAATAAGGGCTAACATCTCAGGTAAACGGCGGTCAAAATATTCTAAAGCCGCAGCGTAGCCTGCAACATCACGTCGATGACCATAAGATGAGTCAAAATCAACGAAATTGGTAAACACAATCGTGTTATCTTTCGCTTGTTTGATTTCTTCTAGCGTAGCATTGAATAAAGCCTCAATACCTGTAGCTTTAACTTTCTTAGTGATACCCACTTCGGCATAAATATCGGCAATTTTACCAATTGATACAACAGTACCTTGTTTTTCTTCAACTAGCTTTTTAATCATTGTCGGAGCTGGTGGTTCAACGGCTAAATCATGACGATTACCAGTACGCACAAATTCACCTGGCTTATTACCTAAAAATGGACGAGCAATAACGCGACCGATATTATAATCGCCTTTATTAAGCTCATCACGAGCTATCTCACAAACCTCATAAAGTTTATCAAGACCGAAAGTCTCTTCATGGCAGGCAATTTGAAAAACAGAATCAGCAGAGGTATAAAAAATAGGTTTACCAGAAGCCATATGCTCAAGCCCAAGCTCATCAAGAATCACTGTACCTGATGAATGACAATCACCAAGATAACCCGGCAAGTTAGCACGTTTAACAATATTATCTAATAATTCTTTAGGAAAACTATTGGTAGTATTGGTAAAATAGCCCCAATCAAACAGAACAGGAACACCCGCGATTTCCCAGTGACCTGAAGGCGTATCTTTACCCGACGAAATCTCACTGGCAAAGCCATAAGCACCAATAACTTCACCTTCGGTAGCCATTCCTTTAGGATATGAACCAGTTGATTCATAAGCGGCTTCTATCAAACCTAACTTTCCTAAATTAGGTAATTTTAATGGGCCTTGACGACCATGATCTGCATTACCTGAAGCACAAGCTTCGGCAATATGGCCTAAGGTATCAGAACCTTCATCACCATATTTTTTTGCATCTTCAGCACCGCCGATCCCAAAGGAATCGAGGATCATAATAAAAACTCTTTTCATAATTTCCTCTAAATCACAACTACCACTAAATATTGTAACAATCTTAAAACATAAAGTTATATAAAACCGTGATCGATAACTTATTTTTTAAATTTCATTAATAATAACGTCTACTACAAGGTTGAGTAAAATAGATTTTAACTAAATTTATAAAAAAGATCGTTTGGGTAGCTATAATACATGATAAAAAAAAACAAAAAAGGGAAAGTGTCCAATTTGTAGACTATTTGTCTAATCTTTTGACACTTATATCAACCTAAAAATAGTTAAGATCATTAAAAAAAATTTTAATGCATAAAAGATCGTTTTGCGTTGTGATAATATAGCAAATAAATAAACAATCGACACAATAGAATAAATTGCTTTATCAAAATAGATAAAGGCATTGATTTAATACTTTTAAATAATAAAAGGCATAAAAAATGCCGAATAAAACTAATTTAATTGAATTTAAAAGTATTTCTAATAAAAGGTAGTCATTAATGAACCAAAAAATTCCTAACACATTTGCTTTAGATGTATATGCCAACCAAGTAGAAACAGTCGAAACAGTGGAACAGCTAATGCAAGTTTGGAAAACTAATACCGATAGTCAACCAATTATGATTATTGGACAAGGTAGTAATACACTATTTACTGAAAATTTTGCTGGTACAATCATTGTTAATCGAATTAAAGGATTAACTATAACCGAAACCCCAACACACTGGCATTTAAAAGTGGGTGCGGGTGAATATTGGCATGATCTAGTTGCTAACACCATTAATCAAAACATTCCTGGTCTTGAAAACTTAGCTCTAATACCAGGATGTGTAGGATCTGCACCAATTCAAAATATTGGCGCTTATGGCATTGAATTTCAAAAAGTAGCCGATTATGTCGAATTACTTGAATTTGCAACGGGTAAAATTATTCGCGTAACTGACGGCCAATATGGCTATCGTGAAAGCATCTTCAAACAAAAATATGCTAATGGTTATGCGGTTGTATATGTTGGCATCACATTACCAAAACAATGGAGCCCGGTGTTAACTTATGGTGAATTAAGGAATTTTGATCCAGAAAGTGTCACCCCAAAAATGATCTTCGACAAAGTGTGCGAAATCCGTCGTAGCAAACTGCCTGATCCTAATGTATTAGGAAATGGTGGAAGCTTTTTTAAAAACCCAGTAGTAGACAAAAAATTTGCTGATAAACTACTTGAAAAATATCCAACAATGCCAATATATCCACAAACAAATGATCAAATAAAATTAGCTGCTGGCTGGTTAATTGATCAGTGTGGTCTGAAAGGCTATCAAATTGGTGGTGCAGCAGTGCATCAACAACAAGCTCTTGTATTAGTCAATAAAGATAATGCGACAGCGCAAGATGTCGTTGCGTTAGCGCGTTATATCATAAATGCAGTATTACAAAAGTTCTCGGTGCACCTCTCGCCTGAAATTCGATTTATGGGCGCAACTGGTGAGATTGACGTGGATAAATTTCTATAACGTAAATAACGTTTATTAGACAATAAAACAGCTTATATACAACAAAATTATGAAACATTCGTATTCATTTCCTATTTTATTAACAAGTTTATTATTTGTAACCATCGCCTTATCGGCACTTAATACCCAAGTGCCACTTTGGCTAGTGCGTGAACATTTTTCACTAGGACAAATAGGTTTAGTCGGCTCAAGCTACTTTACAGGTAACTTAGTGGGAACGATTATGGCAAATTGGTTTATTAGCCGATTTAACGCCAGATTCACTTACACCTATAGTTGTATTATCTTTGCGATTGCAACTATTGGATTAAGCTTTTCAATGGATTTCTATAGTTGGGCGATATGGCGATTTTTTATTGGAATAGCCTGTGCGGTTACTTGGGTGGTCATTGAAAGCTGTATCTTAGTTACGGGTACTGTTCGTACTCGCGGTAAAATGCTGGCGGTTTATCTAACCACCTACTACTTAGGTACTGTTTTAGGGCAAGCATTGCTCCAATACTTTCCGCAAAACGTCCTCTATTTTGGCCTAGTGATAGCAGTGCTAATGGGGTTAGCCATCTTATTTATATTACTAACCCATTACAAATTACCTAAAAAGAAAAAAAGCAGTTTCAACATCATCCCCATGATATTGTATAAACCTTCTCGAGTTGGTTTAATTGGTTGTGCGATTGCTGGTATGTTAATTGGATCGCTATACTCTCTAATGCCAGCATACTACTCACATCTAGGTTATACAGATAACCAAGTCGCAAATTGGATGGTTTTACTAATACTTTCTGGGGTAATCGCGCAAATGCCTGCCAACTGGTGCGCAGATAGGTTTGGTCGTCGTATTGTTTTGTTGGTTGAATCAATCTTAATGATGATAGCTTGTTGTTTACTGATATTTAACCTCTATGGCGTATTAGCCATCATTTTACTTGGTGCGACCATTTACACTATTTACCCAATTTCAATGGCGTGGGCTTGCTCGTGTGTTCGCAAACAAGAAATTGTATCAATGAATCAAGCTATGCTATTAACCAATACACTTGGTAGCCTAGTTGCGCCAGCGGTAATTGCCTTTATAATGGACACATTTAACAATACCTATTTATTTATTAGTTTTGCTATAATTTCGCTTTACTTTATTGTTTTATTATCACTCAAAAAGTGAGGGTTTAATGCGCAGTAACCAAAATCCATTGAAATTAATCAATATATTAGCTGATGGGCAGTTTCACTCTGGTGAAGAACTTGCCAACCAATTTGGAATAACGCGAGCTGGCATCAACAAATATATCAAAGTGCTACGGGAATGGGGGATCACCTTATCATCCGTGCAAGGTAAAGGTTACTGCTTAGCATCACCAATAGATCTACTTGATAAAGTTAAAATCGACAACGACTATGGTGCTGATAGTCATGTGGAAGTACTGTCTATTATTGAATCAACCAACCAATATTTATTAGATAATATTGAGAAATTACAAACTGGCGACAGCTGTGTTGCCGAGTTTCAATCAAAAGCACGAGGCAGGCGTGGGCGACAATGGTTTGCACCATTTGGCAGTAATCTCTATTTCTCAATGTATTGGCGACTTGAACAGGGCATCGCAGCAGCCATGGGGCTAAGCTTAGTCGTTGGTGTTGTGATAGCCGATACGTTACGAGAAATCTCGGGGCAAGATATTAAAGTAAAATGGCCAAATGACCTCTATCTTAATGACCAAAAACTTGCAGGCATATTAGTTGAACTTGCAGGCAAAACGGGAGACTGTGCACATGTTGTTATTGGTGTTGGAGTCAACCTAATGATGAATAATCCCGATACAACTATCGTCAACCAAAAGTGGGCTAATTTAGGTAAAGTTGATCGCAATTTATTAGTAGCAAAAGTCGCGAAAAATCTAAAAGTAAAACTTCGAGACTTCGAACAACATGGACTAACACCGTTTCTTAACGATTGGCAACGGCTCGACAATTTTGTAGGGCGTCCTGTTAAATTATTAATTGGTGACGATGTGATCCGTGGCGTAGCCAAAGGCATCAATGAACAGGGTGCATTACTCTTAGAACAAAATGGCAAAACGAACGCATATATTGGTGGTGAAATCTCATTACGAAGTGATGAGTGAAATATCTACCGGTAATTGATTAACATGAATTACCGAAAAGTAAATCTTGTGATCGGGAATAAATCGGTACAATAGGTAAGCGGCAAAAAATAATGCAGCTCTAAATCCCTTTTTATCTTGACTTAACCATTTAATAAATTTCAAATTATATTGATAATCTCGCCTTAAACCAGCTGTTTAAAAAAGCACCAAAAAAATTGGTGGAATTTTTCATTTTGGTATTTTAATTAATAAACAATAGGTTATAATTAGGGGGTTCCCTATATGCATAGGGATAAACCGCCTCGATCGAGCAAGTAAAAAAATAGACGAGTATTCTCTATAAGTAGCGATAAACGGTTTGTATATGAATCGCAGTGGTTAACTTCAAAGCGTTCCATTTAAATAAGGATTTACCAGAAGGGATTGCGTAAAGCATCCCTTCTTTAAAAGGTTTAAGAATAAAAGATAGATTACGCCATTATAAAAAGTTCGGAAACTTATCCTTTAGGAAACAGTTAAAATTAGCTGTTCACCCTTATTTTTTAACCTTAAGCAATCTTAAAGCATTGGCTGTAACAATCGCTGTGGTACCCGAATCGGCTAATACTGCAAGCCAAAGCCCAGTAATACCAAATAAACTAGTAATTAAAAATACCAACTTAATTCCTAAGGCAATTGTAATATTTTGTTTGATATTACGATTAGCGAAGCGAGTTAAACGAATTAATTTAGGTAAACTTAATAAACTATTTTTGGTTAAAGCGGCATCGGCTGTTTCAAGTGCAACATCCGTACCACTACCCATAGCAATACCGACAGTTGCAGCCTTCATAGCAGGGGAATCATTAATTCCATCACCAATCATCGCAATAGACGTATGTTGACCTATTTTTTCGATTTCTGCTAACTTATCTGCTGGCAACAACTCAGCACGATAATCTATGCCTAATTGTCCTGCAATTGCTTTTGCTGCACGTTGATTGTCGCCGGTTAACATCAATGTTTGTAAACCAAGTTGCTTAAGCTCAGTTATAGCAGCTACAGCATCACTTCGTAGCACATCTTGCAAAGCAATAATCCCCAACAACTGCTGATGGGTTGTAACCACCACAACGGTCTTACCACCATTTTCGAGTTGAGTGATTGTTTCAGCATCTTTAGCACTTATAGCCGTTGATACGGTTTCAATCTTATTAGGAGATACAATAAAATAAATTTGCTGATCTAATTCACCTTGAATCCCAACGCCAGCAATCGCCTTACGATTTTGGGCTTCTTCAAAATGGATCTGTTTTTGCTTAACATAATCAACTAAAGCCTTAGCTAAAGGATGGTGTGATCCACTTTCAATCGAGGCAACAATCGCTAACAACTCCTCGCTAGAACAATGAAGATTAATGACATCAGTAACCTGTGGCTTACCCTCAGTTAATGTTCCTGTCTTATCAAACGCCACCATCTTAATTGAACCAATATGTTCAAGTGCTGCTCCGCCCTTAATCAACACCCCATGTTTGGCTGCGGTTGACAAAGCCGACGTAATAACAGCGGGTGTAGATATCACTAATGCACAAGGACAACCAATTAACAACAACGTCAATCCTCGATAAATCCAAGTATACCAATCGGCACCCGTCAACAATGGTGGAATTACCACCACCAAAAACGCAAATAGCGTAATTGCTGGTGTATAATAACGACTAAACTTATCGATAAAACGCTCAATAGGCGCTTTACGATCTTCGGCATCCTCAATCAATTGCAAAATCCGATCAACGGCATTTTGTCCTGATTCCGAAATTACCTTGAGTTGAATGGTATTATCCACCACTAATGACCCAGCTAAAATTTTATCACCACTTAAATAATTAACTGGAATCGACTCACCTGTTAATGCGCTCTCATCAATGCTGGCTTGTTCGCTAACCAAAATAACATCAGCAGGTAATCGTCCACCAGATGAAATTTCAATAATATCATTAGGTTTTAACGTATGGCTGGCAACTGTTTTTCTTTTACCATCAATAATAATCACCGTTTCATCAGGCATCAATTCTACTAGTGACGAAATTCCTTTTTTCGCCTTACTCGTTGCAAAGCCCTCGAGCATCTCACCGATCATAAATAAAAAGATCACCATGGTAGCTTCTTCCGCTGCTCCAATAAACAGCGCACCAAGAGCGGATATACTCATTAACGACTCAATTGCAAATGGAGTGCCACTACGGGTTAAAACAATCGCCTCCTTCAAAATGGGGATAATTCCAACAATAGCAGTCACAATAAAGGCATATTCGCCAGCTGTATGATTCACCAACAAAATAAGATAACTTACTACAATTAAAGTACCTAAAACGGCTAACGGAATAAATGCTTTTTTATCAAAATTATGTGAATGTTCGTGGTGATGGGATTGGTTAGCTGATGCCTCAAAAATCGGGGTATAACCCAATTCTACGACTTTATCTTCAATCATCTTTATTACCGCATCATCATGCTTTGGAACAAAAACGATTAACTTTTCGGTTGAAAAAATAATTTTGGTTTGATTAATATTGGGCAGTGTCTTAACACCGTTTTCGATTTTACTTGCGCAATGTGCACAATCCATACCTTGAATTTTCCAAGTTAATTTAACGCCTTGACAACTCCGCTCAGGCTCTTCGGGAGGATCTTCAATCTCATGTCCATGTCCATGATTATGTCCATCACAAGATACTGTTGGACTTTCGTTATGAGAATCATGCATATGATTATGTGCAATATTATGACAATCTCCATGACAATGGTCGTGATTATCGTGATGGGATTGCGTAGATTTGTTATTATATAACATAACGTTACCTCTATTCGTGGATGATTTTTATTGTACGCTCAAAAAAACAAAAAGAAATATTTTTAACCCACTTTTCTAAAAAAAGTTGAGGAGTGGAGTTTTTGAGGTCATAAATTAAGTTTAAACATTATTAAATGATCAAAATCGCTAATTTCAAAAATTAGAATAAATTAATAGGATCATTAATTACATTTTTAAAGATTTGTAATTTTAATATATTCAATTAAAACAGCGTATAGTGAATTATTATTTAGATCTTTTTTAGATCGTCTTTACGAAAGCTAACACAATTGAGTGAAAAAAAGTGTTGCATCGTGTTTTTCCAATCACTATACTTTTTACACGGTTTTAGCTAATAGGCTAAAATTTGACAAAAAAGTATAAAATTGCAAATTAATCAAAAAATTACTTGACAGGGTAGTCTAAAATGCATTATAATTTTCAACAGGCAACAGGCAACAGGCAACATGGCCAACCTATCTTTTAAATTCGTCTAAGTTCAGCACCCAGTTTAAATTTTTCACTAAAACTTACTTTTCCACTCAATCGAGTGAAATTCTGCGAATTTTTGCGCGATCCTTTTTTCGATCCTTCCATTTTCCGAAATTATCCCGACAGATTGTTTTTTTCGTGGCTGTTTTTCTTCCTTTTTCGAGTCAGGCATTGACTTCACAGACTACAAAAAATCAGATTCAGGGGAGTGCGCCGTATTTAACCTTAGACGAGGGACGCACACGTTTAATAACCACAAGCGGCTTGCTTGGGATTACTTTATCTAATGGCTCAAAATACACACCTTCAAACAATACTTCATCTTCTTCAAGACCAATTGAGTTGCCTACTGCCGGTGAGAGTTTTGCTGATATAGATATGTTGATCCCTACTGATACTAATTCAGTCACTTTAAGCGCTCTTATTGGTCCTCCTAATAATTATTGGGGGGATGATGATGGTGATTTTGATGTTACTGCTACAGGTAGTTTAAATTTATCTATTGTTGATAAAAATAATCAAGCTGTATCACGTAATTCTGTGTTAACGACTTGTAATTCTCCTTATAAGGTTACGTTATCCAGTACTAACGGCACATTAGCTACTCGTTACGGGTTTCCTAATCGTAGGGATTTCAGTGAAAGTAGTGTGACTTATTACGTTATTCCTAAAGTTACGCCTGTGGTTTGTTTTGCTCGGCCTAGTTTAATGTATGGCAAGATTGGTGATGATTTTATTTACCCATCTTATGATTATGCTGGTCCTGCTTCGATATGGGACCCTGCTAATGGTTTTCTTACTCAAAAAACAGACCCATCCTCTTACGGTCAAAACTTTCCTACTACAGGTCTTCATGGATTGTACTTTGATTTACTCATTACTGGTAGTAGTCAACCTTTGTCTTGGTCTCCGGTATCTCATGGTGGTATTACTGCTACAATGTCTAATTCTACAGCTACAAGCGTACGCGTTACTTTAACTGGTCCTTTCGCTACTTCATCCCATATTAATTCAGACAATCCTGATCGTATTTCTACACCTTCTTTGCCTCAGACATTCGAGTTGGTCGGTCGTGACGGTCAAGGTAACCCTGCCGTTAAATATGGTTTTAGATTAAAGCAATGGTTCGTCAAAGGA
Source organism: Gilliamella sp. wkB195 (assembly GCF_001690445.1). NCBI lineage: Bacteria > Pseudomonadati > Pseudomonadota > Gammaproteobacteria > Orbales > Orbaceae > Gilliamella > Gilliamella sp. wkB195. The sequence goes on along the minus strand of NZ_LZGP01000030.1, from coordinate 59,708 downwards.
GGTTCTGAGTATTTTCACTTTAAACCATATTCTAATATTTTATCTTGGTGTAATAGTCTAGGTTATCGCCTTCCTAAGGTAAAGGATTTAACCAATTCATCTTGTAAGAATACGCAAAACAACGAGCCTGCTTGTCGCGATTATGTCAGCGCTACACCTTCCGCACCTGGTATTTTTTACCAACGTAGAATTGGTTCTGGCTTTATCACTGAGTGGGGTTGTATGAACAATTATTCAGGTCTTGGCTCCAACTACGATCCGGTGTGGACTAGTGACTTGACCTTTTATAACCGTGGATTTATCGTTGATACGTGCAGAGGTGAAGAGTATCATAACTTCTACTTAGGGCTCGGTCTTTGTACCTATCCTTAGTATTTATTTCTTCGACCTTAATTCTTAGGGCAGGGTGGGGAAAGATAATATTAAGTTATTAAAATTAAGCTGACTCTCAATGTTGCTGAGCTATAAAAAATCAATTTTGTGGCTAAGCGACGCTTCAATTACCCGCTTCGGCGGGTTCATTTTTTTAGGTATTTTATCTTAAAAAAAGTTAAGAAAAGGGGTTTTTGGGGTTCTAAATTCTGCTTTGCAATGTTGCCTCAAGTAAATAATTCCGCTTTAAACTGTGGCGTTTTTCAGTAACCGTTTTTACATAAAAAAAAGTTGAGGAGCGGGGTTTTTGAGGTTCTAAATTTTATTAAAAAAATTATTAGAATATCAAAATTACTAAATTTCTTATTCAAAGCTCTAGAATAAAATTTTCAAGGATCAATAAGCTTAATTTTAAAAAATTGTAATGATGATATATTCAATTAAAACAGAATATAACCGGTTATTTTTTAGATCCTTTTCAGATCCTCTTTACGAAAATTAACGTAATTGAGTGAAAAAAAAGTGTTGCATCGTGTTTTTCCAATCACTATACTTTTTATACGGTTTTAGTTAAGTGACCAGAAATTGAGTATTAAGTATAAAATTCCAAATAAATCAGAAAATTACTTGACAGGATTGTCGAAAATGTTTTATAATTTCCAACAGGCAACAGGCAACAGGCAACTTGGCCAACCTCTAATTTAAATTCGTCTAAGTTCAGCTTCCAACGTTCATTTTACACCGAGATTTATTTTTCCTCGCAATTATGTGGAATTCTGCGAATTATCGCGCGATCCGCTTTTCGATCCTCTTATTTTTTTAAATTATCTTGGTGGTTTTTTTTAGGTTCGGTTATTTTACATCCTTTTTCTAGCTTCGCATTAACTTCACAGACTACAAAAAATCCGATTCAAGGTAGCGCGCCTTATTTAACCTTTGATGGTGGTCGTACTCGTGCTGTTGATACTAATGCTCTGCTTGGGATTACGTTATCTAATGGTGTTAAATACACGCCTTCAACTAATACTTCCTTTACAACGCCAATCGTGTTGCCTGTTGCAGGTCAAAGTTTTGCTGATATTGGTATGTTGGTTCCAGCTTATACTAATTCAGTTGCTTTAAATTCTCTAATCGGTCCGCCTTATAATTATTGGGGAGATGATGATGGAGATACTGACGTTACCGCTACTGGTAGTTTAAGTTTATCTATCGTTGATAAATATAATCAGCCCGTCACACGTCATACTGTTCCAGATATTTGTAAGGCGCCTTATCAGGTTAAATTAACCAGCACTGACGGTACATTGAGTACTCGTTATGGCGTTCCAAGGAGTCGTAGTTTCAGCGCAAGTAATGTTACTTATTATATCAATCCACAAGCAAGGGCTGTGGTTTGTTTTGCTAGACCTAATTTAAAGTATTTTTTAATTAATGAACGTGATTATTCTAATGAAGTCCGTGGTCCTGCTTCTATTTGGAATGAAAATAAGGGCTTTTTAACTCAATCAACTAATCCGTCATCTTATGGTTTAAATTTTCCGACTACTGGCGCTAACAATTTGTATTTTGACTTAGACATTGCTGGTAGTAATGAGGCTTTATCTTGGGCTCCTGTTTCACATGAAGGCATCACTGCTACTATGACAAATTCATCAAGAACAGGTGTTCGAGTTACATTAACACGTTACGGTTTAAATAGTCTATTTAGACCATCTTTACCCCAGACTTTTGAATTAGTTGGTCGTGACGGTCGTGGTAATGAAGTTGTTAAGTATGGTTTTGTGTTAAAGCAGTGGTTCTATACCTATGATAAACGTTATACTTATGATAAAGCATTATCTGGCTGTAGTGACCTACGTTTACGTTTAGCTACGGTTAAAGATTTAACTAATGCCTCTTGTAATGGGTTAAATGTTAATAGTGGGTGTATAAGAGCAGTCGGCGCAACACCTTCATCACCGAATAATTACTTTCAGCGTATAATTGGCGCAGGATTCTTTAGTGAGTGGGGTTCAATGAGCCTATATTCTAAAGCTGCTTTTGGCATAGATGGCTACTGGACTAGTGAGGGAATAGAGCATATGTTACCGGGAAAAAGCCGTAAATATACTGTTAATCCAAATAATGGCTCGGTAGGTGCTTCTCTCTTTTCATCGAATTACCTTACTGGTCTGATGGTTTGTGTCTGGCCTTAGCTTTTTTATTTTTTGAAAGAGGGAATAGGGACCAGGAACTATAGTGTTAAAAAGTATAGCTTACTTGAAGAGTCAACGATGAAATGCGATTTTGTAGAGATGCTTGAATTACTTGATATGTGGATTAAATTCTAGACGTTTTAAAAAAAAGTTGAGGAGTGGGGTTTTTAAGCCTTAAATCTACCATTTATTATTACATTTATAGTATTAATGTTGATGGATTGTTTAAAAAGCCTTTATTTAAATACGCCTATATTCCCACTAATTTTAGGGGTATAATTGATGCACTTAATTTCATGGTAAATCGGCTTTTATGACTTCTTCATTCCTTCGAAAATCGGGTGTTGTTTTTGGTGCTTTTTTAGTGGCGACCTTTATTATTGGGGTGGCGGGTGCTTTGCAATCACCTACTTTAAGTCGTTTTTTATCGTTTGAAGTTGGCGCTGACCCTCGCTTAGTGGGGGCGTTTTATTCGATTAATGCGTTAGCCAGTATTATTGGTAGTTATCTGTTAGCTAAGTATTCAGACAATAAGGGTGATAGGCGTAAGATTGTTATTTTTTGTTGTTTGATGGGGTTGGCAAATAGTCTGACTTTTGCCTTTTCACGCAACTATTATGTCTTAATTACTTTGGGCGTATTTTTTGCTGCGTTAGCGTCTGCCGCGATGCCACAGATTTTTGCTATGGCGCGTGAGTATGCAGAAAAGAGTGGACGTAATGCGGTTGCCTTTAATTCTCTGATTCGTGCACAGTTGTCATTAGCGTGGGTGATTGGCCCCCCATTATCTTTTGCTTTGGCGATCAAGTACGGTTTTACCATCATGTATTTGTGTGCAATGTCGATGTTTATTATTTCGATGATTGTGGTAGCAATCTATTTACCACCCATTGAAAAAAAGGTTATCAGTTCGTTTACTGCTAATGAGTTAGCGGTGGCAAACCAATCAATTTTTACTAATCGTAATGTCATGTGTTTGCTAATTTCTACCATTTTTATGTGGACCGCTAATATGATGTATATCATCGATATGCCGATTTATGTAAAAACGGTTCTGCACTTATCTGATTCATTACCTGGTGGGTTGATGGGGTTAGCGGCAGGGATTGAAATTCCTATTATGATTATTGCGGGTTATTTGGTCCCCGTGTTAGGTAAGCGAAATCTATTTTTTATCGCTATAATTTGCGGAATTTTATTTTATATTGGGATGATTCTGTTTAAAGATTCAACCATGTTATATGTGTTGCAACTTTTTAATGGGCTGTTTATTGGGATTGTTGCTAACATTGGTATTATCTATTTCCAAGATTTGCTACCAACTCGTATGGGCGTGGCTTCAACGCTATTTAATAATGGTATTATTTGCAGTGTCATTTTAGCTGGTATCATTCAAGGTTTTGTTTCACAAGCTTACGGGCATGAAGTGATTTATTGGATTGGTTTAGTGATGGTGACGATTTCGTTTTTATTCTGTGCTTTAGTGAAGAAATAATTTATTTACGTCTTCCTGAGTGATTTAGGAAGACGTATAGACAATATCTAAGTTTTATACTTTAAACGTTGCTTTTATTTTTTGATATAACGAGTAATTAGTACGTTCATAATTTAACGGTGTAATAGCAATATAACCATCATTAGCTGCATCAAGCTCTTTGTCGATATCAACCTTTACACTTTGGTTACGTTTAGCTCTAAACCAAAAGTAGTCATGACCTTCTGGATCTTGAGTTTCTGCAATAACAAATTGGCTTACATCCGGCTCGCCCTGTTTTGTGATTTTTATCCCTTTTATTTGATCGGCTTGGCAATTAGGGAAGTTGATATTGAAGCAAGTCTTATCTGAAAGGGGGTAGAGTTGTCTGATTATCGATTCAGCAAGATGAGTTGAACAGTGCCAATTGGTTGGTGTGTTATCTTCACTGCTGACTTGACTTAGCGCCATGGCTGGCACGCCTAGCGTCATTGCCATCATTGCTGCCCCCACTGTGCCCGATAATATTGTTTCAAATCCCAAATTAGATCCATTATTAATTCCTGACAGCACGAGATCGGGTAATTGATTAGCCATTAGTGATTTTATGGCAAATAGTGAGCAGTCAGCCGGGGTGCCGTAGACTGCGTATTCTGTATTGCTACGTTTTTGAACGCGAAATGGCGACTTTAAACTAACTGAACAAGAAACGCCACTTTGATCAACAACAGGTGCGACAATCCAAACTTCGTTTGCTATGTTTTCAGCCACGCTTTTTAAAATCTGAATTCCAGGGGCATCAATGCCATCATCATTGACTAAAAGTACTCGGTTGACTAATTTTTTTGACATATTGGTTCCTTTTTTATATTTCCTTATTGAATAAATGTATTGCACTGATCCATAGACCCACTGTCATAACCACGTTTAAACCATGTATAGCGTTGTTTTGATGTACCATGAGTAAAGCTATCAGGAACAATATAACCATTATTTTGTTGTAGGCGATCATCGCCAATTGCTTGCACAGTATTTAGGGCTTGCTCAATATCACCCGTGTCTAAAATATTTTTTACGCCATTGCCCCATAATCCCGCATAACAGTCAGCTTGTAATTCAAGTTTGACCGACAATTGGTTACGGATTAGTGTAGATTGATTTTGCGATAATTGTTCAACTTTATTAAATGTGCCAAGTAAATTCTGTACATGGTGCCCAACTTCGTGTGCAATAACATAACCTTGTGCAAAGTCACCTCCGCCACCTAGGCGTCTTTTCATCTCTTGATAAAATGATAAGTCAAGATAAACCGTTTTATCGAGATTGCAATAGAATGGTCCCATCATGGCTTGCCCGGTGCCACACATGGTTTGGGTTGCTCCGTTATAGAGTACAAGTTTAGGGGGAATATAGGTTTTGCCTAATTTTTGGAATTGTTCGCGCCAGAAATCTTCGGTACTTGCTAATATTACTGAAGTAAATTTATCTGCATCGTTAGGTTGGGTGTTGTCAATCTGGCTTGTTGATGTGGAATCATCCAAATCAATCACATTGCTGTCGAGCAAACCAGTTAAATCAACGCCATAGTAGCCTGCCACTAATACAACAACAAATAAAACAATTTTACCTTTACCACCAATTGGGATGCGTGTCCCAATATCACTTCCTGATTGTGAGCGGCGATCTTCAATGTTATCACTCTCTCTTTGGTCTCTCCATCTCATAGGGAATACCTCATCAGTTTTGGTAACATCATTCTAAAGGATAATAGATGAGGTTACTAGCACTACTCATCATAAAAAGAGGATGTGATAAATGGGTTATTTTTGCTTTTTTTAGGTATATAATTCTTACCTATACCGCATCAATTGAATAAGTAAAATTGGTGTGATTAAATTTAAAACCTCATCTGACTCGCATAATTTGATTTAGTTTATCTTTGGCATGGTAGCCGGTTATTTATTTTTATATTAATGAATTTTAAAGGCGGTACTTCATGGCACAATCGAATAATAAACCTTTGGATATTGATGATATCCCTATCATTAATGACAATCAGCTAAAAAAAGCCACTTGGGCATCGGCGTTTAGTAATGCTATTGAGTGGTATGATTTTGGGGTATACAGTTTTGTGGCGTATATTATTGGGCAGGTGTTTTTTCCTCATGTTTCACCTAGCGTGCAGATTATTGCTGCGTTATCGACTTTTTCTATTCCTTTTTTTGTTCGCCCTTTAGGGGGGATTATTTTTGGTTTAATTGGTGACAATATTGGTCGCCAAAAAGTGCTATCTATCACTTTAGTGATAATGTCGTTAAGCACATTTTGTATTGGGTTGATTCCAACTTATGAGACGATTGGTATCACTTCGCCTGTGTTGCTGTTGATTGTTAAATTAGCCCAAGGGTTTTCAATCGGTGGGGAATACTCTGGCTCAGCAACGGTAGTTGCCGAATATTCGCCCGATCGTAAACGTGGTTTTATTGGTGGATGGCTTGATTTTGGTTCAATGGTGGGTTTTATAATTGGTGCAGGGCTAGTGGTGTTTTTATCAATGTTACTCAGTCAATCAGCGCTATTTAGTTGGGGCTGGCGAATTCCGTTTTTAATAGCCTTACCGCTTGGGATCATTAGCTTTATCCTACATCATATTTCGGAAGAGACGCCAACTTTCCAACAACACCTTGAAGCCAGAGAGTCGCAAGATAAGGCTGAATCAACACTAAAAAAAGTTGTCGGTAAATATTGGCAGCATATTTTAATTTGTGCGGGGTTGGTTATTGTAACAAATGTCTCGTTTTATCTGTTGCTAACGTATATGCCGAGCTATTTAGCACATAATTTGAATTATGATACTGAACAAGGTTTGCTTATTATTATTGCGATTATGGTCGGTATGTTAATTATTCAACCTATTATCGGGTTATTAAGTGACAAGGTGGGTCGTAGACCTTTCATTTTAATTGGAAGTATTGGTTTATTGCTATTATCTTATCCTGCATTTATGTTAATTAATAGCCAACAAATACCTTTGGTTTTTTTAGGCGTATTTATTTTGGCCATGTTTATCAACTGTTTTACTGGGATCATTACCTCAATATTACCCGCAATGTTTCCAACTAATATTCGCTATAGCGCTATTGCAAGCATTTTCAATGTTGCCATTATTATTGCCGGGGTAACACCAACATTTGTGGCCTGGCTTGTTGAATCAAGTGGTAACTTATATATGCCCGCTTACTATTTAATGTTAGCAGGATTCATTGGTGTGATTACTGGGCTTGCTATGCATGAAACTGCAAATAAACCTTTACACGGCACTAATCCAACCGCAGCCAATCGAGACGAAGCGCAATCACTTCTATCTGAACATTTTGATTCCATTGAAGAGGAAGTTGAAGATATCGATGAGCAGATCGAGGCGCTACAAAATAAGCGACAAGAACTTGTCGATCAACATCCTAAATTGGATTAGTTAACTTTTTCCATTGCCTAAAATTAGTTTAATAAAGTTGAGGAAAGGGGGCTAAAGCTATTAAGCGCCCAACCTTTTACTGACTATTGGCTAAAATTGTTTAATATAAAATTATATTTTATACTGGATCGGTTTTTTAACTTAGTAGTAACGGCAAAGGAATGTTTAAAGTCACTTTTGAGCAATTTATTTATTTAAGGATTGTGGAATTAATCTTCGTATTGTTTTTTATAATGATTAATATACTCAATACTTTTGATGCCTATTTAAAAAAAAGAGAAAGTCAAAAGCGAAAGACGCCGAAAAACATATTCAAAACTGATGTTCCATTAATTAAGTCTGTACAAGAATTTAAAAAATTAAAAAAGAGTAAATGCCGTAAATTTAGTTTTCTGTGGAAGTGTTTCTATCGAATAAAGGGTTTCTTTAGAAAAAAAAGTTGAGGAGCGGGGTTTTTGAAATATTAAAATCGCTCATTTTTATATCTTTTCTAATATCAATCTGTGGTTATTTGATATAATTTTTTATACTAAACAAGTCTATTTTTAACTGGCTGTTCATCATTTTTTTATAAGCATTTTATTCAAAATTTATTCTAAACACGTTAACTTTTTGGTCTGCAAAATAGGTTAACTATTTTTTGCTTTTTTTTGATTATTTTTAGCTTTTTGTGTCAGTTTTGATATTTAGCGCTATAAAGTTTACTCCCCTCTTTTCAATAGATTATATTGGTTATAATATATCCAAAATTGGTTGAATTTACTTATAATAATTCAAAGAAGGGAAGATAAAATGGTTGCAAATAGTACATCAGATCTGATAACAAAATTAAAAAATATTGTTGGTGATAAATATACCTTAACTGATCCAAATCGGACTTTACCTTATCGTCAAGGTGCGCGTTTTGGTGTAGGTGATGCATTAGCTGTTGTTATTCCAGGCACGCTTTTAGAACAGTGGGAAGTTTTAAAGGCTTGTGTTGAGGCGGATGTGATTGTCATTACACAGTCTGCCAATACGGGGTTAACTGGTGGTTCTACTCCTGATGGTAATGATTATGACCGGCCAATAGTTATTGTTAGTACTCGAAGATTAGATGGGATTCAAGTAATTGAAGATGGTGATCAGGTGGTCTGTTTACCGGGTAGTACGTTATTCCATTTAGAAAAAGAGTTAAAAAAATATCACCGTGGTCCTCATTCTGTGATTGGCTCGTCTTGTATAGGAGCTTCGGTTTTAGGTGGCGTTTGCAACAATTCTGGCGGTGCTTTGATTCAACGTGGTCCTGCTTATACGCAAATGGCGGTATTTGCCCAGTTGGATGAGCAAGGTCAGCTACATTTAGTCAACCATTTAGGGATTGAATTAGGTGATACGCCAGAAGCAATTCTAGAAAATTTACAAAAACGTGCTTATACCGATAACGATGTTAACCCTAATGCAGGTTTAGGTCATGATCACCATTATTGTGATCATGTACGACAAATCGATGCTGATACACCCGCTCGATATAATGCCGATCCAAGTCGTCATTATGAAGCGTCAGGTAGTGCTGGTCGATTGATGGTTTTTGCGGTGCGGTTAGATACTTTTCCTTTAGAAGAAAAGACCGCGGTATTTTATATTGGAACTAATGATACCAACGAGCTGGATGATATTCGTCGTCATATTTTAGGAACTTTTAAGCATCTGCCAATTTCAGGTGAATATATTCATCGTGATGCGTTTGATATTGCAGCGGTATATGGCAAACATCTATTTTTAGCTATTCAGAAATTGGGTACCGATACGATCCCCCGTTTGTATGCGTTTAAGAATGTTGTCGATCGTATTGTGAGAAAAATCCCTTTCTTCCCTAACAGTTTTTCTGATTGGTTTGCGGTGAATGTGTGTAAGTTGTTACCTAAGCATTTGCCAAAATCGATGCGTGATTATCGTGATCGCTATGAGCATCATCTCATTTTGAAAATGTCTGATGACGGCATTGCCGAAGCTGAGGAATATTTGAAGGAGTATTTTGCAGATAATGAGAAACGTAGTGGTAGTTATTTCCGTTGTAATGATAAGGAAGCTGAGGCTGCTATGTTACACCGCTTTGCAACAGCCGGTGCTGCTACGGTTTATCGTAATGTTCATACTAAGACTGTCGAGGATTTGGTCGCTCTAGATATTGCTTTGCGTCGTAATGATAAGGAGTGGTTCGAAACGTTACCAGAAAGTATTAGTCAGCATTTTATTCATAAGCTGTATTATGGGCACTTTTTCTGTTCAGTGTTCCATCAAGACTATTTGGCTAAAAAAGAGACTGACTGTACTAAGATGAAAGAGGAGATGTTGGCGATACTTGATCAGCGTGGAGCACAATATCCGGCCGAACATAATGTTGGTCATTTGTATCATGCTAATTCTGATTTGAAAAATTTCTATCACGAGTTAGATCCAACTAATAGCTTTAATCCGGGTATTGGTAAAACATCTAAAAAGAAATTTTGGAAATGATTTAGAAACTAAACTGAACATTAAAACCGCCATTATTGAATTAATGGCGGTTTTTTATTTAGAGTAATTTTTTTAGTTGATAGATTGCTTCTAACGCTTGTTTTGGCGTTAATGCATCTGGATCGAGCTGTTGTAGAGCTAGCTCGACTTCTGATGGTTCAGTATCACTGATCAAGGTCAGTTGTGAGCTTTCAATATGGCTGTCAGCTGTTGAGAGAACTTCTAGCTCTTTTAGCTTCTGTTTGGCTCGTTTTAATATCGTTTTAGGCACACCAGCTAATCCTGCCACAGCAATACCAAAGCTTTTGCTAGCTGCACCTCCGGATACTTCATGAATAAAAGCGACAGTATTGTCGTGTTCAATCGCGTCAAAATGGATGTTGTAGACACCTTGTATCTGTTGAGGTAGTTGCGTTAGTTCAAAATAGTGGGTTGCAAATAGCGTCATCGCTTTGATTTCGTTAGCCAAATTTTCAGCACATGCCCAAGCTAACGAGAGACCATCATAGGTTGATGTTCCTCGGCCAATTTCGTCCATTAAAACTAAGCTATTTGGTGTAGCGTTATGCATAATGTTAGCGGTTTCGGTCATTTCAACCATGAATGTAGAACGCCCAGATGCTAAATCATCAGATGCGCCAATACGGGTAAAGATACGATCAACCGGGCCTATTATTGCTTTCGAAGCTGGGACAAAGCTACCAATGTAAGCAAGTAAGACGATCAACGCTGCTTGGCGCATGTAGGTGCTTTTTCCGCCCATATTAGGACCAGTGATAATTAGCATTCTTCTATCTGATGATAGTGAGAGTGAGTTGGCGATAAATGGCTTTTGTAATACTTGCTCGATCACAACGTGCCGCCCATCTTTGATTTCAATCCCCGGTTTGTTGGTTAATGTTGGGCATTGGTAGTTGAGCGTTAGGGATCGTTCAGCAAGATTAGTCAGGACATCAAGCTCGGCAATCGCATCCGCGCTGGTTTGCATATTAGCTAATTCTGGCATAAGTAGGTCGAACAGTTGTTCATAAAGCTGTTTTTCAAGTGCTAATGCACGACCTTTAGAGGTTAAGACTTTGTCTTCGTACTCTTTAAGCTCAGGAATGATGTAGCGTTCGACATTTTTAAGTGTTTGTCTTCGTGTATAGTGTATTGGCGCTAGGTGGCTTTGACCTCGGCTAATTTGGATGTAGTAACCATGTACTGCATTAAAGCCTACTTTTAAGGTGTCAATTCCTAAGCTTTCACGTTCTCGAATTTCAAGTTGTTCTAAGTAGTTAGTTGCACCATCTGCTAAATTGCGTAGTTCATCTAATTCTTGATGATAACCGGCAGCAATTACGCCTCCGTCTCGAATAATAACGGGTGGGGCTTCGACTATTGCACGATTTAAGATATCAGCAATTTGGTCAAACTGGTTAATTTTGGCGCGTAATGCAATTAGTGATGGCGCATTAAATTCGGATAGCTGTTGTTGTAGCGTTGGCAATAGGTTATAGGCATCGCGTAGGCGAGCGAAATCTCGTGGCCGAGCACTTCTTAATGCTAATCTTGCTAAAATTCGTTCAAGATCACCAATCTGTTTTAATAGCGGTTGTAGGTCGGTGATATGGTTTTGCAGTTCTTGAATTGCTAGCTGTCGGTTTTGTAATATTGCTAGATTACGGATTGGCGAATGCAGCCACCGTTTAAGCATTCGGCTACCCATTGCAGTTTGGGTTTTATCTAAGATATCAGCTACAGTATGTTCTGTTCCACCTGATAGGTTTTCGGTAATTTCTAAGTTTCTGCGAGTGGATGCATCGAGCACGACAAAATCAACTGGCGATTCTTTAACTATTGAGCGAATATGTGGCATGGCTGTGCGTTGGGTATCTTTTACGTATTGTAATAAACAGCCTGCTGCACATAATGCATAATGGCACTCTTCTACCCCATATCCAATTAAATCATTAGTTCCAAATTGTAAATTGAGTTGTTGTTTGGCGGTTTCGAGATCGAAGTCCCAAATTGGTCGCCGTCTTAATCCGTGACGATTTTCAATTAGGTTCATTGATTGAAAATCTTCTGGGTAGAGTAACTCAACTGGGTTAGTTCGCTGTAATTCTGCTTGGATAGCTTCTGGATTATCGCATTCAAATACAAAAAAACGGCCTGAACTTATGTCTAAAGTGGCGTAACCAAAGTGCTCTTTTTGTTGCCATATGCACGCGAGTAAGTTGTCTTTACGATCTTCTAATAGTGATTCATCACTCACTGTGCCTGGTGTAACAATTCGAACAATTTTACGTTCAACGGGTCCTTTGCTGGTTGCAGGATCACCAATTTGCTCACAAATTGCTACTGATTCGCCTAGCGATATAAGTTTAGCTAAGTAGCTTTCAACTGCATGATAAGGCACGCCAGCCATAGGAATTGGCTGTCCATTTGATGAGCCTCGTTTAGTCAGCGATATATCTAAGAGTTGCGAACCACGTTTGGCATCATCATAAAACATCTCATAAAAATCACCCATTCGATAAAACAGTAAAATATCCGGATTTTCAGCTTTCAATTTTAGGTATTGTCGCATCATTGGTGTGTGGTCGGTGAGGTTGTCGTATTCGGTCATATTATTAATTCTTTTTTATCTAAAACTCTGGCGATTATTATCTCTAACCTTGCTTGTATTTTGTACAATCTTCGATTTTGCTCTTTAAGTAACCCTGTTTTTAAAATGCTAAAAATTGGTTCAACTTATTATTTTATTCGATATTGTATATTTTTGGGTGATTGTATCATTTTATATGATGTAATGAAAATAAGCTGATTGGTTGTAAATAATAAAAAACAATGAATAATATAGAGTTTAAAGCGATGATTATATTTCATCTTTCAACTTTTTAAGTTAATCGATATTATCGCTTTTGAGGTTGAAGTGAGTTTAAGTCATTATCAATAAAATGAGTGTTAGTGCATTATCATCATTGATTTAAAATAAGTTTATATTGAAAATAAAATTAGATTTTTGATTTATAATATGCCTATTTAGGCTGGCTATCATCGGATGATAATTAAGATGGTTTTCTGTTAAATTTATTCTTACCAATTATTTTAATTCAGCTTGAATAAACCACAAAAATTTGGTAGTTTATTGCCAATTATTTTATCATTTAACACAAATAAAGAAGGTAATTGTTATGACAATCAAAGTAGGTATTAATGGTTTTGGCCGTATCGGTCGTATTGTTTTCCGTGCTGCACAAAAACGTTCTGACATCGAAATTGTTGCAATCAACGATTTATTAGACGTTGATTATATGGCTTATATGCTTAAATATGATTCAACTCACGGTCGTTTTGACGGTACTGTTGAAGTTAAAGACGGTAAATTAATCGTTAATGGTAAAACAATCCGCGTTACTGCTGAAAGAGATCCTGCGAACTTAAAATGGAATGAAGTAGGTGTTGATGTTGTAGCTGAAGCAACTGGTTTATTCTTAACTGATGAAACTGCTCGTAAACATATCCAAGCTGGTGCTAAAAAAGTTGTTTTAACTGGTCCTTCAAAAGATAGCACACCAATGTTTGTAATGGGTGTTAATGATAAAGATTATGCTGGTCAAGATATCGTTTCTAACGCATCTTGTACTACTAACTGTTTAGCGCCTTTAGCTAAAGTAGTTAATGATAACTTCGGTATCGTTGAAGCGTTAATGACTACAGTTCACGCAACTACAGCAACTCAAAAAACTGTTGATGGTCCTTCTCATAAAGACTGGCGTGGTGGTCGTGGTGCTGCTCAAAACATCATCCCTTCATCAACTGGTGCTGCTAAAGCTGTAGGTAAAGTTATCCCTGAATTAAATGGTAAATTAACTGGTATGGCTTTCCGCGTTCCAACTCCAGACGTTTCTGTTGTTGACTTAACTGCACGTTTAGCTAAACCAGCTAAATACGAAGATATCTGTAAAGTTATCAAAGCAGCAGCTGAAGGTCCTATGAAAGGCGTTCTTGGTTATACTGAAGATGACGTTGTGTCTACAGATTTCTTAGGTGAAGTTTGTACTTCTGTATTTGATGCTAAAGCAGGTATCCAATTAAGCGATAACTTTGTTAAATTAGTATCTTGGTACGATAATGAAGTTGGTTATTCAAACAAAGTATTAGACTTAATCGCAGTTGTTTCTAAAAAATAAGAAGCATTGTAATTGATAAAAAAGCGACCTTGAGTCGCTTTTTTATTTCTGCTAAGAATGATTATTCGTAAGCATAAAAAACGCCTATTTGAAAAAATAGGCGTTTTACTTTTATTATTTAATTAAAATTTAATTAGATAACAACAACTTCAGCCGCTGCTGGTCCACGTGGGCTATCTTGGATCGCAAATTCGACTTGTTGTCCTTCAGCTAAGGTTTTAAAGCCGTCGCCTGAGATTGCAGAGAAGTGTACAAATACATCTTTGCTTCCATCGGCTGGGGTAATAAAACCAAAACCTTTACTTTCATTGAACCATTTTACTTGGCCTGTTTTTTTATTCATTTACTAGACATCCTAACAATAATTAATAATTTGCCTTATCGGCTGTTTAGGCTTAACAAAACATTGTTTACATCAACTCAAAAACTAATCTAACCAGTTTACCACTAAATTAAAAAGTTAATCGTTTCCATAAAAATGCTTCTTTTGTTCACCCACGACTATTACCTCATAAATCATAATCGAAAGCAAGAGTTTCATGACATTTTTTTCATCTTAGGATGAAGTTTTTTATATGATTTTTTGATAATTGATCGTTTTTTGATCTATAGCAAATTACTGATATTATAACTACTTGAAGTTATTTCGAAAGTCAAAAAAAGTCTAAAAATGCGAGTCATAAAAATTTTTCTTTATGACTCGGTAAAGCGATTACTTTTTTGTAAAGAAGGGTTTATTTTGCACGTTCAAATGATTCGATAATTTCTTTTCGAGCTGCTTCTGCGTTATCCCAACCTTCAACTTTTACCCATTTACCTTTTTCAAGGGCTTTGTATTGTTCAAAGAAGTGTTTGATTTGAGATTTTAATAATTCAGGTAAGTCATCTACATCTTTAATATGATCGTATTCTTTTGAAAGTTTAGTGTGTGGTACTGCAACTAATTTAGCATCAGAACCCGCCTCATCAGTCATTTTTAATACACCAACTGGACGGCAACGAATTACTGAACCTGGTTGTAATGGGTATGGTGTTGGGACTAATACGTCAACAGGATCTCCATCTAGTGATAAAGTGTGGTTGATATAACCATAGTTACATGGATAGAACATTGCTGTTGCCATAAAACGATCGACAAATACTGCACCAGTGTCTTTATCAACTTCATATTTAATTGGGTCAGCATTCGCTGGGATTTCGATTACAACATAGATGTCGTCTGGTAATTCTTTACCTGCTGGTACATTTAATAGTCCCATTTTTGTGTCCTCTATCTTTTATTTGTTAATTGTGTTTAATGATAAATATAAAGCGAACATTATAAAAATTTACTCTGTTTCGCTCAAATCTTTTAGATATTGAAAAATTTGTCTGGCTGTTTTTGGGGTTTTGTTTGCAGAGAGTTCTTTTTTGGCTAAACGCGCTAGTGTGCGTAGTTGCTGTCTATCTGCGGAAGGGAAAAGCCCCATTATTGATTCTGCATCACCCGTTTCTATAAGTTCGTCACGCAATTTTTCTAATCGATGAAATAGGGCGACTTGTTGGTTATGGCGATTTTTAAGTTTATCCAAAGCTAATGTTATAGGTTCAATATCACGACTTCGAAGCAGTTTACCAATGTATTGGATTTGCCTTCGATAGCCTTCTTTTTTTATTTTTTGCGCTAATTCAATCGCATAAAGTAGATCTTCATCAAGGGGAATTTTAGCAATTTCATTTTTGCTTAAGTTGACAAGTTCGACACCTAACTTTTTAAGTGCTTCAGCATCACGTTTGATTTCACTTTTACTGACGTAAATAATGTCATCGTCTTGAGGATCAATGTTGAAGTCAGGTTCTAAATTTGGCTCTTGATTGTTATTCATGCTATTTCTTTTGTTAACTAAAATTGAATTCTGGCATATTATAACGTATCACTAGCAGAATTGTAGAAAATAATAAAATGAGTATTGAACAAATTAAAAAAGACGCGTTAAGCCAAAAGCAACATTTGTCAGCAATTGTTGCCGATGCTATTAACCAGGCAAAAGCTCGAGTTGATGCGGTTGAGGTATCGATTAATCAATCAACAGGTATTAGTGTTAGTACACGAGATGGTGAGGCTGAGAATGTTGAGTTTAATAGTGATGGTGCGTTAGGTATTACTGTTTATCAAAATCAGCGTAAGGGTAGTGCGTCAACCAGTGATTTGTCGCCACAGGCAATCAGTCAAACTGTGGATATGGCTATTAATATTATGCAATATACGTCAGCAGATCCTTGTTCTGGTCTTGGCGATCCCGATTTAATGGCTTTTGATGCGCCAGATTTAGATCTGTTTTATCCAAGTGATTTGAATGTTGATAATGCAATTGAACAGGCAAAACAGGTTGAACTAAGTGCGTTGGCAAGGTCTTCTTTAATAAGCTGTGACGGTGGTTATTTTAATAGTCGTTATGGTGTTTATGTTTATGGTAATAGTTTAGGGATGTTACAAGGTTACTGTGCAAGTTCGCATTCACTTTCTTGCTCTGTTATTGCTGAACAAAATGGGCAAATGGAGCGTAATTATGAATATACGTCCTCCCGTGTTGCTAACCAATTAAAATCACCTGATTGGGTTGGTAATCATGCTGCTGAAAAGGCGGTTGCTCATTTAGGTGCTAAACAAATAAAGACTATGCAAGTTCCAGTTCTTTTTTGTGCAGAAGTTGCTGTTGGGTTGATTCGCCATTTAGTTGGAGCCATTAGTGGTGGTGCTATTTACCGAAAATCCTCTTTTTTATTAGATAGTGTGGGTAATGCGATTTTTCCTTCTTGGCTGACAATTTTAGAAGATCCTTATATTTTAAAAGGAGTTGGGTCATCACCTTTTGATAGTGAAGGAACCAAAACAGTTAAGCGCAATATCATTGAAGACGGTATTTTACAAACTTATTTGTTAAGTAACTATTCAGCCAGAAAATTAGGGCTAAAATCGACAGGACATGCTGGTGGTATACATAATTGGTTAGTTTCACCAAGTCAAACTGATGCTGATTTTGATACAATGTTAAGAAAATTAGATAAAGGTGTTGTTATTACGTCATTAATGGGACAAGGTGTTAATAATGTTACGGGTGATTATTCGCGTGGCGCCTCTGGTTTTTGGGTGGAAAATGGTAAAATACAGTATCCAATCAATGAAATTACCGTCGCGGGTAACCTTAAGGATATTTACCAAAATATTGTGGCAATAGGCAGTGATATTGAGACAAGAAGTAATATTCAAACTGGATCAATATTAGTAGAAAATATGAGTGTAGCAGGGAAATAATCAAACATGGGAAAGTTTACCAGTAGCGCATTATTCCAAAAAATTATTTTTTGGATGCCAGGCCTGATGAGTTTATTGCGATATAAGCGCGAATATCTTAGTTTTGATATTAAAGCGGGATTATCAGTGGCAGCAGTTTCTTTGCCTGTTTCTATCGCTTATGCAGAGCTTACAGGCGTCGGTGCGATTGCGGGATTATATTCAACTATCTTGCCGCTTATTGTCTATGCGCTTTTTGGTTCATCCAGGCAATTGATTGTCGGTCCCGATACAGCTACCTGTGCTGTGGTTGCTGCTGTGGTATTTCCTTTAGCAGCTAATGATCCTGTTTTACGTTGGCAATTGGTGGTGCTGTTGACCATTATGATCGGTATTTGGTGCTTGATTGCCGGTAAACTCCATTTAGGTGCTTTGGCGGATTTATTAAGTCAGCCAATTTTGATTGGTCTACTTAATGGGATTTCAATTACTATTATGGTCGATCAGTTAGCTAAGATGTTTGGCTTTAAGTATGATTATTCTTATTTGATTGAACGCATTGCTTATCTACCTTTTAAAATATCTGAAATTCATGTGTTAACGGCATTTATATCTTTTTTTACACTTGCGATTTTGGTTGTATTGAAAAAATTCAAACCACGTTATCCAGCCCCTTTGTTTGCTGTTATTATTATGACGTTTCTCTCTTGGCTGTTTAATTTTGAACATTATAATGTTCGAATCATTGGTGGAGTAACGAGTGATTTTATTCCTGCTGAGTCATGGATTGATTTTGATAAGGGCTTGATGCGTAATTTAGTCGTTCCTTCGCTCAATATCGCCGTTATTTGTTTTGTAAGTATGATGATTACGGTACGAAGCTTTGCCTCTAAAAATAATTATGAGACTAATGCCGATGTTGAATTTAAAGCATTAGGTATGGCTAATATTGTTGCAGGTTTATCGCAAGGCTTTGTAGTCAGCGGTACCTCATCACGTACCGCGGTTAATGATGCCAATGGTGGTAAAACGCAATTAGTGTCAATCATTGCGGCTGTTTTGATTGGCTTTGTCGTATTGTTCTTTTTGTCACCACTACAATATATTCCAACTTGTGTGTTGGCGGTGATTTTAATATATTCTTCTTTATCTCTTATCAATTTCCAAACTATTATCCGATTTTTTAAATTCGATCGTGATGCGTTTTATTTAAGCTTAACTACGTTAATTTCGGTGTTAGTTATTGGTATTATTCCCGGTATGGCGTTGGCCGTTTTATTAGGGCTGTTTTTATTTTTACGTCGTGTGTTTAGGCCGAATGATCAATTATTAGGTGTTGATGAAAGTGGACGAATTCATTCAATTGGTTCGGATGTTAGTCCATTAAGTAACACTATGATTTATCGCTTTAATTCTCCATTAACTTATTTCAATATTGCATACTTTAAACGTAGGATTATTAATTATATAGATGAATCTCCTGAGACAATTAATTATGTGATTGTTGATGCTATTCCTTGCTTTACCTATAAAGATGTTAGTGTTTTGACCGGTATTGACGAGTTGGTTAAATCGTTGAAGGTTAGAAATGTGGTACTGATTTTATCTGGCCGACGTAAAACATTGAAGAATTGGTTTAAGCAGATGAATATTAAATTAGATACTGATTATATTGAGTTTGCTTATGATCTTTATTTTGCTGTTAGGTCAGTTCAGAGTAAAGAACATATGGAAAGCAAAAACGACGAGGATGTAAATAATTAAATTTTTAATCATTTTTTAATTAGCTAGGGATAATTATGAATCAGATAAAAGATCCACTCAAAATTGAGATGCTTAGTACTGGTGATGAGGTTTTATATGGTCAAATTGTTGATACTAATGCAGCTTGGTTATCTGATTTTTTATTTGAAGAAGGCATTTCTATCACTTCGCGCCATACAGTAGGGGATGATTTGTTGACATTGGTTGATACTCTGCAAGAGCGTAGCTTACACAATGATATTTTAATTGTGAATGGAGGGTTAGGACCAACAAGTGATGATCTAAGTGCACAAGCAGCTGCACAGGCTAATAATGAGTCTTTAGTTTTACACGATGAGTGGCTTAAAGTACTTGAACGCTACTTTCTTAATCGCGGTAGAAAAATGCCATCAAGCAATATCAAACAAGCTATGTTACCTCAAAGTGCAACGTTAATTGATAATCCAATTGGAACGGCATGTGGCTTTAAGATGGTGTTAAATAATTGTCTATTATTCTTTACGCCAGGCGTTCCTTCTGAATTTAAAGAAATGATTAGAACTTCAATTTTGCCTGACATTAAGATGATCTATCCTATAACCGAACGTAAACTCTGTTATCGATTAACCACCATGGGACGAACAGAAAGTGATTTAGGAATGGAGATCGAGACTTCATTAGATATTCCTGATTTTATTACAGTTGGTTATCGTGCAGCAATGCCTATTATTGAATTGAAATTAACTGGGCCAGAAAGTAAAAAAAGTGAAATGGATAGCGCATGGCACAAAATAAAGTCTATTGTTGCAGATAATTTACTTTGTGAAGGTGTTAATCAAGGTGTATCAGGTTTAGCTCAGGTTGTATCAAGATTGTTAAATGAAACGAATCAATCTATTGTGGTCATTGAACAACAATCAGCTGGAGTAATTGGTTATCACCTATTAGAAGCCAATGCCCCCGTGGTGAAATCAGAAGTGGTACCTTTTGTGATGGAAGAACCACTTAATTACTTTTCACAAGTATTGCAAAATCAAAAAGCCGATATTGCGCTAGGGGTAGTCAATTTTCAAGAAAAGAATACGGAATTTACTTTAGTTATTGTCACTAAAAATCAAGAATTGCATTTTAAATTGAAGTATACTGGTAGAGTTCAAAATAATAAGATCCAACAACAAATTTTATCTGCGATTGCTTTAGATGGTTTGCGTCGTTATCTTTTAAATCTGCCTATCATTGGGCCTAACGTCTGGTTAGAGTTATTGGTATAGTTTTATCGTATAGTTTTAACAAATACTTTTATAATATTGCTTCCGCTTTTAGAACGATTTTACAGGGGTTTTTCATTTGTTAGTAATATTAGTTATGGACAATTCCCTACAAAATTAAGTAAAATAGCGGATCTTTCAATTGAAGCATATAAGTTAATATATTAGAGGTAAAAATGGCTCGTGTAACTGTCCAAGATGCAGTAGAAAAAATTGGTAATCGCTTTGATCTCGTTTTAGTTGCAGCAAGACGTGCTCGTCAATTACAAGTTGAAAACAAAACGCCACTAATTCCAGAAGAAAACGATAAAGAAACTGTAGTTGCTTTACGCGAAATTGAAGATGGGCTTGTAAATAAACAAATTCTTGATACAGCTGAATTCCAAGCTCGTCAAGATGAAGAATCAGAAGTGCGTAATGCTCTTCATGAAACGGTACTTTTAGAAAATACTCCCTCATACGAATAAAGATTGCTGAGAATTGTCCATGCAATATTTTGAAAGCTTAAAAGAGGTTGTTGCATTTTATCTTCCAGCTAAACAAGTTGAATTAATTCAAAATGCCTACTTTTTTGCGAAACAAGCGCATGAAGGACAATTCCGTTGTAGCGGTGAACCCTATATTACTCATCCGGTTGCTGTAGCAACCATTTTAGCCGATATGCGGCTGGATTATGAGACCATCATCGCTGCACTTTTGCATGACACCATCGAAGATACCCAAGTCACCTTTCAAGATATAACACAAAAATTTGGCAAACATGTTGCAGTGTTAGTTGAAGGTGTTTCGAAACTTGATAAGTTAAAATTTAGAAACCGACAAGAAGCTCAAGCTGAAAATTTTCGCAAAATGGTTTTAGCCATGACCGAAGATGTCCGAGTGATTCTAATTAAGTTAGCTGATAGAACGCATAATATGCGTACTCTTGGGGCATTAAGACCGGATAAACGTCGACGTATTGCTAAAGAAACATTAGAGATTTATGCTCCTTTGGCTCATCGTTTAGGTATTCATCATATTAAAACTGAGCTTGAAATACTTGGTTTTACGGCGATGCATCCTAATCGCGCTAAAGTTCTTGAAAAAGTCGTTAAGATTGCTCGTGGCACCAGAAAAGAGCTTATTCAGCAAATTCTATCAGAAATTAAAGGGCGTTTATCTGAAGCGAATATCAATGCCCAAGTGGAAGCGCTTGAAAAGAACATTTATGCTATTTATCAAAAGATGCAACTTCGTGAACAGCATTTCCATTCAATTATGGATATTTATGTTTTCCGAATTGTAGTTGATGATGTTGATACTTGTTATCGTGCACTTGGTTTAGTCCATAACTTATATAAACCTCGACTTAATCGTTTTAAAGATTATATTGCTATTCCTAAAGCGAATGGTTATCAATCGTTGCATTCATCATTGATTGGCCCACATGGTACGCCTGTGGAAGTGCAAATTCGAACCGAAGATATGGATCAAATGGCAGAAATGGGTGTTGCTGCGCATTGGATTTATAACGAAAATGATGAGTTAAATAACACTACTACTCAGATTAAAGCCCAGCGTTGGATGCAGAGCTTGTTGGAACTTCAGCAAAGTGTTGGTAATTCATTTGAGTTTATTGAAAATGTTAAATCTGATCTTTTTCCAAAAGAAATTTATGTTTTTACACCCAAAGGTCGAATTGTTCAATTACCTGAAGGTTCAACAGCAGTTGATTTAGCATATGCTGTGCATTCTGATATTGGTTTCCAGTGTATTGGGGCTTTAGTTGATCGTAAGCCTTACCCGCTTTCTCAACCTTTAAGCAATGGTCAAACTGTTGAAATTATTACGTCTCCAGAAAGTCGTCCTAATGCAAGTTGGCTTAATTTTGTGGTTAGTGCTAAAGCAAGATCTCGCATTCGACAAGCATTGAAAACCTTGAAGCGCGAAGATGCTATTTTATTAGGTCGTAAATTGCTTAATTTAGCACTCATTAAATCGGGTGGAATTGACTCGCTAACTGATAAGCAGAAAGATCGTATTGTTAGTTTGACTAAGTTGACTTCGTTTGAGGATGTATTAGCTGAAATAGGGTTAGGCAATATTATGAGCCATTTTATTGTCAAAGGTCTTGAACATAAAGCGCTTTTATTTAATCAATCTGATGAAAATAAAACATTAGTTATAACAGGAAGTGAAGGGGTATTAGTTACTTTTTCAAAATGTTGTCATCCTATTCCTAATGATCCTATTGTCGGTCATGTTAGCCCTGAAAAAGGTTTAACTGTGCATCATGAATCTTGTCGCAATGTTAGTGGTTATCAGAATAATCCCGATAAATATATTTCGCTTAAATGGGCACCAGATATTGAGCAGTTTTTTGTAGCTGAAATTTGGGTAGATATTATTAATAATCAGGGTTCTTTAGGCCATGTTCTTTCTATCATTAATGATGAGAAAGCACATATTCAATGGTTAAACACGGAAGAAAAAGATAGGCAAATCTATACAATTATTTTGCAAATTGAAGTTAAGAATACTCAACAACTTAATGATTTAATCCGAAAATTATCACTACAACAAGATGTAGTGAGTGTGACACGTAATATTAATTAGTTATTATGGTTGATCGTTTGCTAAACCGAATACCGCTTGCAAAATTAGCTGGTATTGGGCCTAGTTTAGAAAAAAAATTCTTTGCACTTGGTATTAAATCTGTTCAAGATCTCTTATTACATTTTCCTTTACGTTATGAAGATCGTTCGACATCTTCAGCAATTAGTGATGTTGCTATTGGTGAAACGACCACAATTTTAGGTCAAATTATCAAAAGTGAAATAATTACAACTAAACGTAAAATGTTGCTCTGCTATATTCAGGATGATTCTGGTATCGCTATTTTACGTTTTCTCAATTTCAACATGGGTATGAAGACTGCCATGGCATCCGGTAAATGGGTGAGGGCTTACGGAGAAATAAAGAGGGGGAGCCATTATCCAGAAATGATTCACCCACAATTTAATATTCAATCAAAAAAAGAGGAGTCGCCTAGTTTTTCTGAACCAAACGAAGAGCGATTTACGCCGATTTATTCAACCACCTATGGGTTAACTCAGAATGTCATCCGTAAAGCAATACAATCGGCATTAATATTGTTAAAACGAAACCCACCAGCTGAAATCTTACCGGTTTCAATAAGCAATGGTTATTTATCTGTTGTTGAATCATTAGATATTATTCATAATCCATCATTAACAACGAATGTAGATCAGCTTATTGATGGAGAACATCCAGCAATAAAGCGTTTTGTTTTTGAAGAGTTGCTTGCTTATCATTTAAGTATGTTGTTTATTAAGGTTGATAATCAAAAACAACATTCTTATCCAATGCATAGTAATAAGCGTTATTCTCAGCCTTTCCTTGCTTCTTTGCCATTTGAACCGACAAATGCGCAAAAAAGAGTCGTACAGGATATTTATCAAGATATGGCTAAGTCAGTTCCAATGATGCGATTAGTTCAGGGAGATGTGGGCTCAGGTAAAACGTTAGTGGCAGCTTTAGCCGCTCTAAATGCTATTGAAAATAATAAGCAAGTTGTTTTAATGGCGCCGACCGAAATATTAGCCGAACAACATTTTCATAATTTTTGTCAATGGTTTGAGCCACTAGGAATAAAGGTTGAGTTGTTAACTGGGCGATTAACCGCAAAAAATAAAAAACGACGATATGATGATATTGAATTAGGCGAAAT
Organism: Gilliamella sp. wkB195; assembly: GCF_001690445.1. Classification (NCBI taxonomy): domain Bacteria; kingdom Pseudomonadati; phylum Pseudomonadota; class Gammaproteobacteria; order Orbales; family Orbaceae; genus Gilliamella; species Gilliamella sp. wkB195. The sequence continues at coordinate 35,500 of NZ_LZGP01000030.1, read as the reverse complement.
TTCAATGTTAATTGGTACTCATGCCGTATTTGTTGAGAAAGTTAAGTTTTTTCAATTAGGATTGGTGATTATTGATGAACAACATCGCTTTGGTGTAAACCAGCGATTAAGTCTTTGGGAAAAAGGTATTAAAGATGAGTGTCATCCTCATCAATTAATAATGACAGCAACGCCAATTCCAAGAACCCTAGCGATGACAGTTTATGCAGATTTAGATGTATCAATCATAGATGAATTACCTCCAGGACGAACGCCAATATCGACGATAGTGATACCAAATTCTCGTCGTGATGAAATTATTGAACGTGTCAATCAAGCTTGTATTGATAATCGCCAAGTCTATTGGGTTTGTACTTTAGTTGAAGAATCTGAAACGCTTGATGCTCAAGCTGCAGAAATGTTAGTTGCAGAATTACAAGAACGCTTACCGCATCTTATTATTGCTTTAGTGCATGGCAAAATGAAATCAGATCAAAAACAATCTGTCATGCAGGATTTTAAAGACGGTAAAATTCAATTATTAGTTGCCACAACGGTTATTGAAGTCGGTGTTGATGTGCCTAATGCCAGCTTAATGATTATTGAAAATGCTGAACGTTTAGGCTTAGCACAACTGCACCAATTACGTGGGCGAGTAGGGAGAGGTACTGCAATATCTCATTGTGTTCTTATGTATCAAGCACCTTTAAGTAAAATAGCTCAAGCACGTATGAAGGTGATGCGAGAAAGTAATGACGGTTTTGTTATTGCCCAAAAAGATCTAGAGATTCGTGGTAGTGGCGAAATTCTAGGTACAAGGCAAATAGGGGTAGCTAACTTCAAAGTAGTTGATTTAATCCGTGATCAACATATAATTAATGAAGTGCAAAAAGCCTCTTATTATTTACAGAAGAATTATCCCGAAAGTGCTAATCAGCTAATTGAATGTTGGCTACCTGATCGAGAAAAGTACATTAATGCTTAAATTATGATAGTAGTTGAGAACTGCAATAGCTTTTTTCCATATAATATTCAATAAAAGCAGAGCGTTATTCATAAAAAAGGACTTATAGCGATATCTATAAGTCCATAAATATTAGTGTTAATTTTATTTATAAGAATGAACGGTATGGTAATTCCGGCTCATCGGTAAAGATATCTCTGAATCCTCGATAGTGCTGATAATGCATTTTATTTTTATCAGTAGGATATGTATATTTACCACCAACTTGCCAGAAAAATGGTCTAAATTGATATTCTAGGCGGTCTTTTTTCATATCCCATAATACTTCTATTTCACGAGGATCACTTTGGAAATTAGACCAAATATCATGGTGGAATGGAATGACCACTTTAGTGTTGAGAGATTCTGCTGCGCGTAAAATATCTGACGAAGTCATTTTATCGGTTACACCACGTGGATTTTCGCCATAAGATAAAAGAGCAACATCAATTTTATAATCATTACCGTGTTTTGCATAATAGTTTGAATAGTGAGAATCCCCTGAATGGTAGAGTGAACCACCGGTTGTTTCGAATAAATAATTGACTGCACGATCATTCATCCCATCTAAAATGGATTTATCTGTTGATGAAACACCTTTAGGTAAAGTTACAAGTGATGTTCTATCAAATGAATCTAAAACATGAATCGTAATATCACCAACATGTAAGGTTTCACCTACTTTTGCAACAATACAGCGTTCTTCCGGTACACCCCAACTTTTCCATAATTCGACACAAGCTTTAGGACCAATAAATTTTACTTCTGGTGAGCAATTTTGAATAACTGCAGCTGCAACATTGACATCAATATGGTCCGCATGATCATGTGTCGCCATGACGGCATCAATTTGTTTAATAGCAAATGGATCTAAAACAAATGGGCTGGTTCTTAAATTAGGTTGTAATTCACGTACACCTCCCATGCGCATCATCTGGTGTTGTTTGTTCATTAAGGGATTGGCGTGGGTTTTTTTACCTGTACCACACCAGAAATCGACAGAAATATTGGTGTTACCAGCTGATTTCAACCAAATTCCCGTACAAGCAAGCCACCACATGGTAAACGTATTAGGTTTAACATCCGTATTTTCTATCTCTTCATTAAGCCAAGTTCCCCACTCAGGAAAAGTGTTTAAAATCCAAGAGTCACGGGTAATTTCATTCACTTTACTCATACTATGTTCCTTTTCTTCATTTAATAGTTAAACTAATATTACTTCTACGCCTTGCTCTTTTATGCAATCGATTACTTCTTTATTCGCTTGTTTACCTGTAATTAAAATATCGATTTTATTTACAGGACAAAAAAGCATACCGGAGTTGGCTTTAGTATCGATTTTGGAGCTATCTACCACCACAACTAATTTTTCAGCTTTTTCTAAAATTTGTTGTTCTGCAACTGCACCTAAGATCTCATTTTTATAAAGACCAGTTGGTGTTAATGTTTTGCCACTAGTAAACATCCATTTTGCTGCATAAGAATCAGTAAAGCTGGCAATAGGGTTGAGTATGATATTTTGTGTTTTGTTATATAACCCTCCCATAATGATGACGTTTTCATGATCGTGTTCAATTAAATAACAGGCTAATGGAAAATAATTGGTAATAATTGAGACATTTTTACCACACAATTCACGCCCTAATAAAAATGCTGTTGAACCGCAATTAATCACAACGTTTTCATCACTTTCGCATAGTTTAGCTGCACGTATCGCGATGCGTGCTTTTTCATGATAGTGATCGGTATTATTGATATCTATTGGTGCCCATATAGGTTTTTGTTCTTCTAACCGTAAAATACCATTACGTACTTTTCGCACTCGCCCATCTAAAGCAAGTTTAGTTATATCTCTTCTAGCTGTAGCCGGAGAAATGGAGAAAATTTCAATTAATTCGGTGACTTTTAACTCACCTTTTTCATTGACTAAAGCAACAATTTCGTTGTGTCGCACAATTTCATTCATTGATAACCTCTTATAACACCATGAGCTAATTTGATTATTTGTGATAATAATTATCATTGGATTTATTGTCAATCGCTGATCATGTCTCATTAAAGATAAAATAATTTAATGTATTGATTAATATAGCTATAATTTGATTTGCATGGTGTTTTTTTTAGCGATAATGTGATATCCATCACAGTTTTACAGTTGATTGTTATAGAAAAGTGATCTACGTCAAAATAATCACAAATAATCATTGAATGATTAATTGTGATTATGGAAGATGAATATCAGTTAATGAATCACGATTGATTAACTGAGTTAAGTTTTAAGAAAAAAACTAACCTCACACTAAACAACCATATAAGTGGCATCTGGATAGCGTTAATTATCCTGCATTGAAAAGTTAATAAGGATTTGTAATGCAAACAGTGTCCAATAACCAATGAGAGGGGCATATGGAAGTAATCTATAACATTTTCTATATTTTTTATAGTCAAGTCATGACGAAAGCACCTTTGTTACTAGGCTTGGTGACAATGCTTGGTTATTGTCTTTTACGCAAAGACATAACCACAATTTTAAAAGGAACAATTAAAACCATTGTTGGGTTTATGTTGTTACAAGTGGGTTCAAATGTGTTGGTTTCGACCTTTAAGCCGGTTATTGCCAAATTAGCTGAATATCATGGTATTAAAGGATCTATCATTGACACTTATGCATCAATGGTTGCTGTTGAAAACGGTATGGGTGATCAGTATTCGTGGGTAGGATATGCGGTTTTATTAGCACTAGCAATTAATATTGTTTTAGTCATTTTTCGTCGTATTACCGGTATTCGTACCATTATGTTAACAGGCCATATCATGTTCCAACAAGTAGGGTTGATTACTTTATTCTATTTCCTTTTCGGTTATGGCATGTGGGAAACAATAATCTATTCAGCAATCATTACAGCGTTATATTGGGGAATATTTTCCAATATGATGTTTAAGCCTACCGAAGCGGTGACTGGTGGTGCTGGTTTTTCAATTGGACACCAGCAACAACTTGGTTCTTGGATTGCTGTTAAATTGGCACCAAAATTAGGCGATAAAGCCAATTCTGTTGATAACCTTAAATTACCTAAATGGTTACATATCTTTCATGACAGTATCGCTGCTACAGCAATTGTTATGACATTCTTTTTTGGCATTATTTTGCTTTCTTTTGGTTTGGATAATTTGCAAACTATGGCTGGCTCTACTCATTGGACTATTTATATTCTTGAAACAGGATTGAAATTTGCTGTTGCCATACAAGTTATCGTTGGTGGGGTAAGAATGTTTGTAGCTGAATTATCTGAGGCATTTAAAGGTATTTCGGAAAAATTGATCCCTAATGCAGTATTAGCAATAGATTGTGCTGCGATTTATGCATTCTCACCTAATGCTATGGTATTTGGTTTTATTTGGGGTGCATTAGGACAATTTTTAGCGATTGCTTTATTACTTATTTTCAAATCACCGATTATGATTATTCCTGGTTTTATTCCAATGTTCTTCTCTAATGCGACAATTGGTGTTTTTGCAAACCATTTTGGTGGTTGGAAGGCGGTGATGAAACTCTGTTTTGTTATGGGCATGATTGAAGTATTTGGTTCAGCTTGGGTCATTTACATTTTTGCTCAAAATGGTACTCCTATTGACGCTTGGATGGGTATGGCTGATTGGGCAATTTTATTCCCACCAATTTTACAAGGCTTATCATTTTCTCATTTATTTATCTATTTATTAATTGCATTAGCTTTAGTTTATATGTTTTTTGCTGCAAAACAGCTTAAACAAGAAGAAGCAATGCAAAAAGATCATCCAGAATTTAACGATAATCAACAAGATGTTAATGAAGCCGTGGTAGATAAAATGGATGAAGTAGCCGTGGCTGAAGGTCGTCCGATACGTATCCTTGCGGTATGTGGAAGTGGGCAAGGTTCTTCAATGATGATGAAAATGAAAATAGCTAATTATCTAGATAAGAAAGGTATTGCAAATGTGATGGATTCATGCGCGGTAACTGATTACAAATCACGTTTACCCAATGTTGACATTATTGTTGCATCAAAACACTTGATTCACGAAATCGAAGTTAATGAAGGACAACATGCTTTAGGTGTACAAAATATGCTTAATCCAAACACATTCGGTGATGAGCTTATTGAGATTATTAAAAAAGTACTTGCTCAATAATCGATTAAATATAAAGAGAAGAAAGGAGTACAACGATGGCTTTGAAAGAATCATTAATTGAAAATAATTCAATATTATTAAAAGCAAATGCTGCTAATTGGCAAGAAGCTGTCAAATTAGGTACCGATATGTTAGTCGCTTCAAATGCAATTAAACCTTCTTATTATGACGCAATTATCCACTGCGTTAAAACAATGGGGCCTTATATTATTATTGCACCTAATTTTGCCATGCCTCATGCCAGACCAGAAGATGGAGTCAATCGTACTGCTTTTGCTTTAGTAACCCTTAATCAACCAGTTTATTTCGATGGCGAAGAAGAACCTGTTGATGTGCTTGTTACTTTAGCAGGAAGTACATCAGATCAACACATGGAAGGATTAATGGAGGTTACCCAGGTGTTAGATGATGAAACCAGTGAAACTGGAGTCAATCTTGATAAGTTAAGAGCTTGCAAAAACAAAGAAGATGTTTATGCGGTCATCGATAAGGCATTAAATGGAGGCTAATTTATGTATCAAGCATTAAAAGAAAGAGTATTAGCAGCTAATTTAACATTGCCTCAATATCATTTGGTGACATTTACATGGGGCAATGTGTCCGAGATTGATCGTGATAAAGGTGTTATTGCTATTAAGCCATCAGGTGTCGAGTATGACAAGATGAAAGTTGATGATATTGTAGTGGTTGCACTAAATGGTGACATTATCGAAGGTCATCTAAATCCATCAAGTGATACCGCTACTCATCTTGAGCTTTATAAAGCATTTAAAGATATTGGTGGTATTGTTCATACGCATTCTCGTTATGCGACTATTTGGGCACAAGCAGAGCTCGATGTACCTGCCTTAGGAACAACCCATGCTGACTATTTTTATGGTGATGTGCCATGTACGCGTCGATTAACCGATAGCGAAATAGCAAATGATTATGAAAAAAATACCGGACTTGTGATTATTGAAGAGTTTAAACGACGCGGGCTCGATCCTAAAGCGATGCCGGGTGCAGTTATTTCTGGTCATGCTCCATTTTGTTGGGGTAAAAATGCTTTAGATGCTGTGCATAATGCAGTCGTATTGGAAGAAGTCGCAATGATGGCTATTTCTACACGTCAACTTAATCAAACAATAAAAATTCAACAAGCTTTATCGGATAAGCACTATTTTCGTAAACATGGTGCGAATGCTTATTATGGTCAAAAATAGAATGCAAGAGGGCAAATAAAATGACAAAACCTAAACTACAAATCGCATTAGATCAAACAGAATTACAACCAGCTTTAGAAGTTGCAAAAAATGTTGCTGGTTTTGTGGATATTATCGAAGTGGGAACAATTCTTGCTTTTGGTGCAGGTATTGGTGGCGTTAAAACGTTAAGAGAAAAATACCCTAACCATATCTTGGTTTGTGATTTAAAAACTACCGACGGTGGCGCGATTTTAGCCAAAATGGCTTTTTCTGCAGGTGCTAATTGGTTAACTGTTTCAGCGGCTGCACATATTGCAACTATTGAAGCCTGTAAAAAAGTTGCTGATGAATTTAATGGAGAAATTCAAATAGAGTTATATGGTCATTGGACTCTAGATGATGCCAAAGCCTGGCGAAAGTTAGGTATAAAGCAAGCTATTTATCATCGTTCTCGTGATGCAGAATTAGCTGGATTTGGATGGGGTGAAGAAGACTTAGTTAAAATGCGTCAACTTTCCGACTTAGGCCTTGAGCTCTCTATCACGGGCGGTATTGTACCTGAAGATATTCATCTTTTTGCAGGAATCAAAACGAAAGCCTTTATTGCTGGTCGTGCTCTTGCTAACCAAAATGGTCAACAAACTGCACAAGCTTTAAGAGAGCAGATAGCTAAATATTGGTAATTGGTATATTGCAGTTGTCAATTCAACTGCAATGCATATTGTTCCATTTTTATTAGGTTTAGATTATGACAAAAAGAGCAATAAATATCAAAAAAACCACGCCTCGTATTGGTATTTATGAAAAAGCATTACCAAATGATTTAACGTGGCAACAAAAATTTAATGAAGCAAAAGCATTAGGATTCGATTTTATTGAATTATCCATTGATGAGTCAGACGAACGTCGTGCAAGGCTGGATTGGTCTGATGATGAAATTTATTCATTACGTCATTTGTCAGAACAAATGGGCATAGCTTTGCACTCTATTTGTTTAAGTGCTCATCGGAAATATCCATTCGGTTCCAATGATGAACATATTCGCGCACAAGCAAAAAACATAATGAACAAGGCAATAGTACTTGCTTATAAATTAGGTGTCAGAGTCATTCAGCTTGCAGGATATGATGTCTATTATGAACCAGCAAGTAATCAAACCCATCAACGCTTTATTGAAGGTATGAAGTGGAGTGCCAAACAAGCAGAAAAAGCAGGTATTATGTTAGCTGTAGAAATAATGGATACTGACTATCTTAATTCACTAAGTAAATTCGAGATTCTGAAAAGGGAAATACCGTCTTCATACTTTATGGCTTATCCGGATGTTGGTAATATTTCTGGTTGGAATTACGATGTGTGCACCGAACTTTTATTAAGTCGTGATCACATTGTGCAAATTCATCTCAAAGATACCAAAAGAGTTAAATCTAATTATTCTGGGCAATTTCGAGATTTAGTTATTGGTGAAGGCGAAGTTGATTTTCCGGCCATTTTTAATACATTAAAATTAATGGATTATTGTGCTCCTTTTGTGATTGAAATGTGGGCTAAAGATGATAATTGGAAGCAAAATATTATTACTGCTCAACAAAGCCTAAATGCTATGGCATCCCAATCAGGATATGCACTATTCTCCTAATTTATCTGTAATAAAAATGATATAAAGCTCAATTAATGTCTTATTTGGGCTTTATCTATTCAGTCGAATTAAAAAAATAGTCATCAGAACGCATCAGAATGACATGTTATTTTTAACCTTAAGATCTTATTAAACTCTTTTATAGCAACATATTAATATTAAGAGATTTTTATTTATTCTTTCCACTAATTGGCCTATCGTGTAATATAATGGTCATTATAACAAAATGAAAGAATTGCGAATATTATATGAAATCAATGATCAAATTATTCTCCATATTATTAGCCATCTTGACATTAGTTGGTTGCGGTTTAAAAGGCCCATTATATTATCCTAATGAGCAGTCAAGCACATTTGTTCAATCTAATGATGTGAGTAACATAGCTTAAAGGAATAATTCAATGAAATTTTTACATTATTGTAATGGTCAGTTATTGGCAGATGAAGTCGCTATCTCTGATCTAGCAAAGCAATATGGAACTCCGTTATATGTCTATTCTGCTGCTCATATGACAAAACAATTTCTTGCTTATCAGCAAATTCTTCAAGATAAGAAACATCTAATTTGTTATGCAGTTAAGGCTAACAGTAATTTATCGGTTTTAAATTTGTTGGCAAAACTTGGTGCTGGTTTTGATATTGTCTCGCAGGGTGAATTAGAAAGGGTGCTAAAAGCAGGTGCCGAACCTAGAAAGATAGTTTTTTCTGGTGTCGCAAAATCTATTGAAGAAATCAAACGTGCGCTTGAAGTTGGTATTAAATGTTTCAACGTTGAGTCGGAGGCGGAATTATATCGTATCAACGAAATTGCTCAACAATTAGGTAAAATTGCAACAATTTCATTAAGAATTAATCCTGATGTGGATGCCAAAACCCATCCCTATATCTCAACAGGATTGCGTGAAAATAAATTCGGCATAAGTTATCAATTAGCCCTTGATGTATACCGCAAAGCGGCTAGTTTAAACCATATTAAGATAGTTGGTATTGATTGCCATATTGGTTCTCAATTAACAGAATTATCGCCATTTTTAGATGCTGCTGATAGGATTTTAATATTGGTTGATAAACTCAAAGCAGAAAATATTCACCTTGAACATATTGATTTAGGTGGTGGATTAGGGGTCTGTTATGATAATGAAACACCTATTTCTGCATCTACACTTGTTTCAGAGTTACTCGCGAAATTAACCAATTATGCTGATCTTGAAATTATTTTTGAACCAGGCCGCTCAATTGTGGCTAATGCTGGTTTATTAATTACTAAAGTTGAATACACTAAACATCAAGATGGTAACCATTTTGCTATTGTTGATGCGGGAATGAATGATTTAATTCGACCAGCTCTTTATAAAGCTTGGATGCGAGTTTTGCCAGTCAGAGAACCAAAAAGTTCTGATAAAAAAGAATGTTACAATATCGTTGGACCAATCTGCGAATCTAGCGATGTGTTAGCTTATCAACGAGAGTTGTCCGTTGAACAAAGTGATCTATTGGTTATTTGTAGTGCTGGTGCCTATGGTTTTAGTATGGCGTCAAATTATAATAGTCACCCACGTCCAGCTGAAGTTTTGCTTGAAGGAGGAAAACAATATAAGTTAATTCGAAAACGTGAGACGTTTGATGATTTATGGCGTGGTGAATTAGTATTATAATCTTTTAAGAGTGTGTGATGCGATGGACTCATTCGCTTGGCAAATAAAGCGCTTTATTAATTAAACTTAATTAGAGTAATAGGTAATTAAAAAAAGGTAAGCAAAGATGAACTTTTCTAAAATGCATGGATTAGGTAATGATTTTATGGTTATTGATGCACTAACGCAAAATGTTCATCTTTCGAGCGAATTGATTAAGCGCATGTCAGATCGCTATACCGGTATTGGCTTTGATCAGTTACTTGTTGTTGAACCACCTTATTCGCCAGAAAGCGATTTCCACTATCGCATATTTAATGCAGATGGTTCAGAAGTAGAACAATGTGGTAATGGTGCACGTTGTTTTGCTCGTTTTGTTCGTTTGAAAGGGTTGACGAAAAAACGTGTTTTAAAAGTAAGTACTATGAAAGGTAATATTGTATTGACGGTTAATGATGATGAAACCGTACGTGTTAATATGGGAACCCCTATTTTTGAGCCGAGTAAAATTCCTTTCAAAGCCATTAAAGAAGAAAAAACTTATATTATTCGTGCACAAGAACAAACAGTTCTGTGTGGCGTTGCTTCAATGGGTAATCCGCATTGTGTTATTCAGGTTGATGATATATTAACAGCTCAAGTATCAACGCTTGGTCCACTGTTAGAGCAACATGAACGTTTTCCTGAAAAAGCAAATATTGGTTTTATGCATATTATCGATCGAAATAATATTAATTTGCGCGTATTTGAACGAGGTGTTGGTGAAACACAGGCTTGTGGTACTGGTGCTTGTGCGGCTGTCGCAGTTGGTATTAATCAAGGACTCTTAAATCCACGAGTAAATGTTAATTTACCTGGTGGCAAATTAATTATCGAATGGAAAGGCAATCAGCAACCCCTTTATATGACTGGACCAGCAACACATGTATATGATGGTTATATTTCAATTTAATAACTGATGTAATTTAGGATTTGATACTGAGTACGATAGAAATAAATTATGGTCATAAAAAAAGCACAGACAGTTAAATATAAGCCTCATCGTCGACAAAAAAACTTTGTCAAATTGAATGATGAAATGGTCAGTCAGTATATCATTGATAATCCTGATTTCTTCATTCGTAATGCTGCTCAGATTGAACGAATGCGTGTACCACATCCAGTTCGCGGAATTATTTCGTTACCTGAATGGCACATGGCTAGACAGCGTAATAAAATTAATCAGTTAGAGTCTGAAATTACCATGCTAATGGAGCATGCTAGTGCTAATGAACTGCTTTTTAATCAGTTAATGAAATTGCAATTCGACTTAATTAAAGCAAAAGATATTAATGAATTAATTGTATCTTTAAAAAATTGGGCTAAAGATTTAGGGCTCAATGGTGCTTATTTATATCTTTTCGATGATAAATGGTTACTTAGTGCGCCATCTAGCTATCATCATTTAGCCTTAAATTCATTACAATTTGATTTTATTCGTGTTCGTCATCTACAGTATAGTCAATTTTATTTAGGTCAATTAAACACAACTGAATTAGATTTTTTATTACCGCAGCATGGTTATGTCGGATCAGTTGCATTATCATTATTTGGTCAATTTGGGGACCTCGGTCTTTTGATGTTTACTAGCCCAGATCCACAACATTATCAAGTTGGGCAAGGAACTTTGTTATTAGAGAAAGTTAGTGAGATATTACCTATTTTGATTGAAAAATGGATTATGCGAAGAAAGTAAGGAACGATGATGGCTAAAACTAATCCAAATTATTCCACTTTATTAGCTGAGCCGGTTGAGCATTTCTTAAACTATCTAAAATCAGAAAAACAACTTAGCCTAAACACACAAGTTAATTATCGCCGTCAACTTTATGCCATTATCGATTTAACCAAGGATCTGGATATTGAAAAATGGCAAGCTATTGATTCGTCAGCTGTACGATTATTAATTAGCAGAAGTCGGCAAACCGGTTTACAAGCAAGAAGTCTCTCCTTACGATTGTCTGCACTGCGAAGTTTTTTCGATTGGATGGTGAAGAATGAAATGATTTCCGTCAATCCTGCTCGAGGTGTAGTTAACCCTAAATTAGGCCAGCATCTTCCTAAAAATATCGATATTGATGAGGTTAATCAATTACTAGATATTGAATATAACGATCCATTATCTGTGCGCGATAGAGCTATGCTCGAAGTTATGTATGGTTCTGGATTACGTCTTTCTGAATTAGTTAACATTAATTGTCGAGAGCTAAATTTAAGGGAAGGGGAAGTCCGGGTAATGGGAAAAGGTAATAAAGAACGGAAATTACCTTTAGGGCGAGAATCTGTAAAATGGATTGAATATTGGTTAACCATGCGAAATGAATTAAAACCTCAGGATGATGCACTATTTATTTCTAAATTGGGGAAACGAATTTCTCCTCGTAATGTGGAGAAACGATTTGCTCAATGGGGTATCAAACAAGGATTAAGTTCACATGTTCACCCACATAAACTACGCCATTCATTTGCAACACATATGCTTGAATCGAGTGGTGATTTGCGAGCAGTACAAGAATTACTAGGTCATGCTGATTTATCCACTACACAAGTTTATACTCATCTGGATTTTTCACATTTATCGGAAGTTTATGATTCTGCTCATCCACGAGCTAAAAGAGGGAAAAAGTAATGCATTTTTATCGTTCAATTGACTGCATTAAAGCGATCACTTTCGATCTAGATGATACTCTATATGATAATAGTATGATTGTAGATAAAGCTGAAGAGGAAATGATAAAAAATTTACAGAAATATGAACAGTTTCAAAATTTAACGTTAGATTTATATTTCCAAGAAAAAAGTTTGGTGCTCTCAATCAATCCGGAAGTTTATCATGATGTGATAGTTTGGCGGATAGATACTATAAAATCATTATTGAATAGAACTAGTATACCCGTGTCTCAACATCCTCAGATAATTGATGATGCTGTAGATTGTTTCAATGTTTGGCGGCATAAGATGGTTATTCCTCAATCAACACATACTTTATTAACTAAACTAGCAAAAAAATATCCACTAGCTGTAATTACTAATGGTAATGTCGATGTAAATAAAATCGGATTGGGAGACTATTTCCAATTTTCTTTACGTGGTGGACCGGATGGACGTTCAAAACCATTTCCAGAAATTTTTGATTTGGCTGCAAAAAAATTATCCATACCCAATAAATATATATTACATGTCGGCGACAATTTAGAGACTGATGTTAATGGCGCCATCAATAATGATTATTTATCGTGTTGGATAAATATCTTTGAGCAAGATATTTATCATCTTACTGATGCAAGGTGCTTACCTCATATTGAGATAAGCCGATTGATAGAATTAGATAATCTGTTATAATTATCGCATATGTGTATAAAAAGACAGTACAGTTAGATGTAAATAAGTTTGCATTTACTACCTGTCTTTATTTTTTTAATAGACTCACCAAAAATATTATAAAGAAAATGGCAATTTTAAAAAGATTCAATGTATCAATAATTAATAGTGGTTTATGTAATCGGAATGGATTAACACATAATGAACATTAAGCAATCATTATTAGAAGACCTTAACACAGAACAACAAACTGCAGTAGTTACAGATAATCAATATACTATTGTACTTGCTGGTGCCGGAAGTGGTAAGACTCGTGTACTTGTCCATCGAATTGCTTGGCTCTGTGTTGAGAAGAATTATTCGTCCGGTTCGATTTTTGCGGTTACTTTTACCAATAAAGCTGCTGCTGAAATGCAAGAGCGAATTGAATCGTTAGTTGGTGAAAGATATTTAAATGGAATGTGGGTAGGTACCTTCCACGGTTTGACTCATCGCTTATTACGCATGTTTCCTCAACAAGCTAACCTTCCAGATAATTTTCAGCTTATTGATACAGAAGATCAGATTCGACTTATCAAGCGAATTTTCCGAGAACTTCAAGTAGATGAAAAGCAATGGTCAGCAAAAGAGTGTGCTAATTATATTTCTGCGCAAAAAGAGAAAGGATTTCGCGCTAAAGACTTGGTACCAGAAGATCCAAAACAAGTTATGTGGCAAGTAATCTATCGTGATTATCAAGCAATTTGCGATAAAGTTGGCTATGTTGATTTTTCTGAGTTAATTCTGAGAGCTTATGAATTACTTTGTAGTGATGAGAATGTTTTAGATTATTGCCGTAATCGTTTTTCAAATATTCTCATTGATGAGTTTCAAGATACTAATAGAATTCAATATCGATTTGTACAAAAATTAGCGGGTAGTACAGCCAATATCATGATTGTTGGTGATGATGACCAGTCAATTTATAGTTGGCGTGGAGCTAATGCCGATAATCTTCAATTATTTATCAATGATTACCCCGACACTGAAATTGTTCGCTTAGAGCAAAATTATCGATCCACAGGGTTGATTTTAGATTCTGCAAATAAATTGATTGCTAACAATAAGAATCGGTTAGGTAAAAATTTATGGACCGATAGTGGCGATGGTGAAAAAATCTTGCTTTACAGAGGTTTTAATGATGCCGATGAGGCAAGATTTGTTGTTGGCCAAATAAAAAAATTCCATGAGCAAGGTCAAAATTACTCTAGTTGTGCGATTTTGTATCGTAATAATATTCAATCTCGGATTTTTGAAGATACATTAATGCAAAATGGCATACCTTTCCAAATTTATGGTTCGATTAGATTCTATGAAAGGCAAGAGGTTAAATTGGCTCTTGCTTATTTACGTCTATTACATGACCATAACAATGATATGGCATTTGAAGCAACTATAAATACGCCAACTCGTGGTATAGGCCAAGTTACTTTAGATAAAATTAGACATTTTGCTAAACATAAAGCTATGTCGTTATGGGATGCTTGCTTAACGTTAATTGAAAAGAAGGGACTTTCTGATAGACAACTTACAGACATAAGTCGATTTATCCATTTAATGCAATCGATTCACGCTGAAGTTAATGACTTACCTTTTTATAAACAATTAGAGAAGATTATTACATTATCAGGTGTCTTGCGAATGTATGAACAAGAGCCGGGTATAAAAGGTCAGGCAAGGTTAGAAAACCTTGAAGAACTTGTTTCTGCAGCTGAGCAATTTTACCGTGTCAATCAAAATACTGTGATTGAAGATGCTGAAACAGGTAAACCTTTAACAATTTTAGAATCATTCTTATCGGTTACATCGCTTGAAAGCCGTGATGTGGGTACTAACCAAGATTCTGTCCAATTGATGACGCTACATTCAGCAAAAGGATTAGAATTTGACAATGTCTTTATTGTAGGCTGGGAAGAGAGTATCTTCCCTACACAACGTTCTATTCAAGAAGTCGATAAAATGGAAGAAGAAAGACGTTTAGCTTATGTTGGTATAACGCGAGCAAGAAAAAACTTAACACTTTCATTGGCAGAACAAAGACGACTCTATGGGCGAGAAGAACGAAATTTACCTTCGCGTTTTTTAGATGAGTTGCCAGTTGAAAACTTAAATGAAACTTATTACCAAGGTAGTTTCTCTTCATTTGGAGGGCGATCTGGTTACCAAAATAAAGATGATGAGTTTTATCAAGAACGTAAAAAATCTTATTCTAAAAAGAAAAAGGAAGATGATGGTTATACATTAGGTAGAAAGGTTAAACATAACCGTTTTGGTGAGGGCTCAATTATCAATCTTGATGGTGAAGGTGATCATAGGCGAGTTCAAATCGCTTTCGTTGATGTTGGTATTAAATGGTTAGTAATAAAATTAGCAAATCTGACATTATTATAAATGCCATCTATTTTAATAAAATTGGCGCTAAATATTAATTTACCGCCTTTTTTATGAAAATTATTCAGCTTGTTCTTCTACAGCTTGGGTGAAAATATCTTCAAATGTTTGATCTGATCGATTACAAATCCATTTGTTGTTAATAAAGTCAAAGTGATAGCCTTGTTTTCTTGTTGCTAACCAAACTTGAAATAAAGGTTCTTGTGTATTAATGATAATTTTACTGTTATTTGGAAAGCTGATATTAATAACATTACCATTAGTTTCGTAATCTAAATCGATATCATGCTCATCAACATAATCATCAAGGTATGATTCAATTTGATTGAAAAGTTGATCTGTTAGAGTATGAAATTGAGTGACGTTCATATTGGTGTGATTATATTGAGCAATTAATATAGGAATAGTAGCATAAATAGAGAGACTCCGCCACAGCTAGGTGGCGAAGGTAAATTCAGTGTTACTGATTGAGAGGTAATGAACAAACCATTATTAATAATTTATAATTTTCATCATTTTTTTCGGCTCGCATCCAACGATTTGGAATATTGATATTATTAATTAATTTACCCTCTGCGAAGTTTTTTTCAACTAAATCAAGTTGTCCTTTAGCAATTTCTTTTTTGTCACAATTAGCATAATAGTTAACGACAATAGTGCGATAGGGTGTTTTCACATTATCTATGTTTTGTACTAATGCAGGAGTATAATTGATCACTTCTTTAAAGACACGAATTCGAGGATTGAACGGGTGTAACTTTATCGATTTTTTATCAAGGAATGAGTAACCAACCTTATTATCTTCATCATTTTTTGAAATAGGTGTAAATTGCTCACCGATTTTAGGATTGCTCAACATTTCCTTAACTTCTTTTGCTTGAGTAGCTTTCTCTTCTTCAGTAAGTGGCCGCTTTTCATCTGTTGCATAGCTTATAGTTGCAAAAGAAAAAAGAATTAAGACTAAGCATAATTTTTTCATTTAAATGTTATCTCCCTCTTTTGAGCTCTTGCCTTCACTTGATTCTTGTGTTGCATTATTTTTTTCTTGTTCTTTTTTTAATTTATAAGCTTCGATCTTTTCTTGCTGTTCTTTTTTTATCTGTTCATCAAATGGCTTTATATCTGGACGATCTTTATAAAGAATATCTTTCTTTAAATCGCCCTGAATAGAGCAAAGAACGCGATTATAGTTGTTGTCTATGTTCTCTAAGTATAGAGATTTTTCAATTGTCCCAAGTCTTGGCACTACGCCATCAATTGCATAAAGGTTCTCTTCCCATTCAGGGGATTTAGCATTGCGATCATAAATTTTAGCATTAGCAATATAAACATTTTCATTATAATTTGACCATTTTATATTTTTTAATGCATTGATAATTTCTTCTTGGCTATTATCAAAAATAAAACCCCAATAATAATATTTTCCAGATAAATTTGTTGGAATATATATGTCTTGATATCCCGTAATAGTTAACCCACGATATTTAAGTGGTTTTTTAAAAATAACTTTATTTTTATCTTGTTGATAAATTGATTCTACAGGAATAAATGTCACGTTATCTTTTGTGGTTAAATCAACATACTCGCTAAATGTTTTTTTATTTTCAGCTAGATTTTGGAAAAATTGATTATCACATGCAAGAAAAGTATCGACTATCTTATCTGTTACACTTGCTTTATTGTCTTGAGCAAAAGCCATGCAAGACATGAGCGAAGAACAAGCAATAACAGTAAGTTTTTTGAAAAGCATGGGCTGTTCCTTTAAAAAATCGCTAATAAAACGTCACAATATTGTAAAGCAATGTAAGTTGATGTCAATCTAAACAGTTTTAATTTTGAACAAAAATCAATAAATGACCAGCATTAAAAGAAATTTTGACAGTGTCATTAATAGCTTTATTACGTAGACTAGTAAAACTACCTAAAGATAAAGTTTGATTATGTAATGGGTATTCAAAACCGGTTATAGTTAACCCTGTAACTTTGGATAGAGGCATTAATGAAATAATATGGTATTTAACATGACGGATAATTTGATGATTAGTTGCGAAGAAAAAGTGACAATAATCATCATAAAACAGCATTTTTAATTGTTGATGATATTGCATAGCAACCGATAAGTTACCTAGAAAGTGGTCACTGGCTCGTCCTGATGCACCATATATGGTAAATGATGTGACTCCTTTACTATTTAAAAACAACAAGGCTTTTTCAAAGTCAGTTTTAGATTGATCTGGTGTATGAATGATTTGGGTTTTATCGGGAATCGTCATATTGGAGTTAATGCTATCTAAATCACCGATTATAAAATCTGGTTTAATTGAAGATTTAGATAGATAACTATGATATGCACCGTCAGTACATGCGATATAATTATAATTACCTAAATGGGAAGGTAGATTTTTAGGTGGTTCGCCATTTACAAATAACAGTGCTGTGAACATTATTACTCCCATTAAAACATTTTATAACGCTAAAGTATAAGCCATAATAATTGCATCTTCTTTATTACCATCGGTGGTTGGGTAATAATTTTTTCTAATAGTTATTTGATTGAACCCTATTGAGTGATATAACTCAAGTGCTGGCGAATTTGATTTTCTTACTTCTAACCAGATTGTCGAAATTTTACTTGGCATTGCCATTAAATCATTAATCAACTGGTTTAATAATGTTTTTGCTAACCCTTGATTCCGGTATTTAGGATGTATGGCAATATTAAATAAACTTGCTTCATCAGCTACTTGTTGGCAAATACAAAAGCCTACAATTTTATTATCAACGGTTATTTTAAGGTTTAAATAACGTTCTCCTTGATTTGAAAAGAAAGTCTCTTTAGACCAAGGAATAGGGTAGCATAATCGCTCTAACTCATAGGCTTCTGCTAGATCATTTTCATTTAGGATGGAAATCGTTTTCATATTCACATAATTGTAGCCAAAGCTGTCGCTTTTGTTGTGGATCTTTGGCTAGCGAAACTAAATCGCTGGTTTTAATCGTTAATTTATTTTGCCATTGTTCATGGCTGTTTATGTCAATAAACCAAGTTACAACTTTTACTTCATTAGCCGGTATTATTAATTGCGAAGGCGTAAGAAATAAAACTTGCTCTTCAGTTAAATCAATAGCTTTTAAAATATCATAATAAATTTTTTGTGTTGGTTGCTTTTTAGCAACGACGATTAAACGAATTTTATCGTCGATATGTGTAGCAAGTTCACCTTGAAAAACGGCAGAATTGCGTAAAACATATTGGGTAATATCACATTGCTTTAGATACCAATCAGTTGCTGTCATTGTCGGATTACTGTTTTTATTAGGGATTAAAGAAAGTTAATTGTATAATCTTCGCTTCAATTTATAAAGGTTTTTCATTGAGGCATTATGGCAATATCCGCATTTACTCCTGCTAGCCAAGTACTTGAACGTCATCAATCCTTTTTTGATGATAAAAATATTCTTATTGCAGGTGATATCCAAGATAATTACCCAGCTGTTATATCAGCTAATTTGGTTAAGATTCACTGCTCGCAGTATCACACATTTTTAAATTTTAAACACTCGAAACGAGCTGAAAGCTCCAATTTTTCGCTCTATCCTGACGAGTCTTTTTATAACAATGTTAATACACTCATATATTATTGGCCTAAAACTAAGAGTGAAGCGCAATTTCAGTTATCATTTTTATTAAATAATATGCCTAAAGAGAGTGATATTTTTATTATTGGTGAAAATCGGACTGGTGTAAAAAGTGTTGAAGGATTATTGGCTGATTTTGGCTCTATACAAAAAATAGATAGTGCAAGGCGATGTGGTCTGTATCATTTTCGTGCTGATAGCCGTTTAGCTTTTGAACTAAAAGAGTGGTGGCTAAGTTATCATTTAACCATTGAAAACCAAGATATCGAAATTAAAAGCTTACCAGGTGTATTTAGCCAAAAAGGATTAGATGCGGGTAGTGAGCTTCTGTTAAATGCATTGATGGAACAGAGTGATATTATTAAAGGTAATATCCTAGATGTAGGCTGTGGCTCAGGCATATTAACAACAGTTTTAGGTAAGTTATATCAAGATATAAGTTTAACATTAACCGATGTCAGTAGTATGGCGTTAGAGTCAAGCAAAGCTACCTTAGCTTGTAATAATCTTTCTGCAAATGTTATTGCTAGTGATGTATTTTCAGATATCAACGATAAATTTCACTTAATCATCTCTAATCCACCTTTTCATGATGGTAAAGAGACAAGTTATACAGCAGTAAACAAACTGATTAAAGAGGCTAAAAAACACTTAAAATTAAATGGTTATCTTTGTATTGTGGCAAATTCATTTTTGCCTTATCAATCGATTTTGGATGAAACCTTTAAAAGTGTTGAAATTATTGCCCAAACAACAAAATTTAAAGTCTATTTAGCCAGTCATTAGTAAGTAATGATAATCAAATATTCATGCGTGAGTAGAGTGAACTAGATCACGCGTGAAAATTGATGTTGTCGAACCAATCGTCGCATATAAATATCAAAACACATACAAATATTTCGAATAAGCAAATGCCCTTTAGGTTGGACAACGATGCTATCTTTACCAACTAGGACTAAACCATCTTGTTCCAATGGTGCTAATAGTTTTAAATCTTCAGTAAAATAGTCATCAAATTTAATCGCATAAAGTTGTTCAATTTGTTTTTTATCAAGGTAAAAATGGCAAATAAGTTGCTTAATGATGTCTCTTCTTATTTTGTCATCTTGATTTAAGGTAAATCCTTTCCATAAACCATTACCTTGTTGTTTAACTAAAGTTTGATAATTTTTTAGATCTTTATGGTTCTGTGCATAACTATCACCCAACATACTAATAGCTGACACACCAAGACCCAATAAATCTGAATCTCCTTTAGTTGTGTATCCTTGAAAGTTACGATGCAATTTATTTTCCTGTTGAGCAATAGCCAACTCATCGGTTGGTTTGGCAAAATGATCCATACCGATAAATTGATAACCGGCTTGAGTTAATTTTTCTATACTAGTTTGTAAGATCTTTAATTTTTGATTAGCGTTAGGTAAATCATAATCTTTGATTTTACGTTGCGCAGCAAAACGACTAGGTAAATGGGCATAATTAAAAACGCTTAATCTATCGGGTGAAATATCAATAACTTTATTTAAAGTTTCGGTAAAACTTTCAACGGTCTGTTTAGGTAATCCATAAATTAAATCGAGGCTAATTGATCGAAAATTATTTTTTCGTGCTTGAGCAATCAACGAGCGGATTAAATTTTCATCTTGTTCTCGGTTAATTAGATTCTGAATTTCATGATTGAAATCTTGAATTCCCATACTTAACCGATTAAAGCCTAGTTCAGAAAGATGATCGATTGTTTGTGTACTGATTTCTCTGGGGTCTATTTCAATTGATAATTCAGCATCTTGAGTAAAGTTAAAGTGTTGCCTGATTGATGTGATTAATCGTGTCATTTCATCATCAGTCAAAAAAGTAGGCGTGCCTCCGCCCCAATGCATTTGGCTTACAATACGATTTTTGAATAATTCTGACCGTTTAGCAATTTCAATATCTAGTATATCGAGATACTGGGTAACTTTATGGGTTTGCCGGGTAATAAGTTTATTACAACCGCAAAAGTAACAAAGTTTATGGCAAAACGGAATGTGGACATATAGTGATAATGAACGTTCAGGATAACGTGTGGCAGCTGAAAGAAAGTTTTGTTCAGTGAACTGCTCATTAAATTCAAGCGCAGTTGGATATGAAGTATATCTTGGGCCGGAATAGTTATACTTTTCTATCAACGCTTGGTCCCATAGCTGAGATTGAATCATATTGTGTTTATTTAATCCTGCTTTTGACATTGTTGTTTCCATCACATTTTGCTTTACTACGCTTTTTAATTTGCGCTTTAATTTTAATACGATTGATTTTTTTCAAATACAATAATGTGCAGATAAATAATCCCAAATATAAACCGAGCATAATAAATATTGGCATGGTTAATGACTCTTTATTGACATTATTTGGAAAATGAAATTATAAATTTCTAGTTCATATTAAATAAATCTAACTTAATTACGTTTAAGTAAGCTGACAATATCTTCTTTAGGCTCTTCTAACTCGTCATCAAAATCATTATCTTCATAACCTAATTGTTTCATCAGTTGATCAATGCGATCTAGTTTATTATCAAGATAAGATTGTTGTTCATTAGTCAATGTTTTGCCTTGCTCAACTAAATCAAGTAAATGGTCAAGTTTAGTATCATTTTCAAGCTGGTCTAATTCTTGTTCTGGTGTTAATTTGACCTTTTTAGGTTGATTAACTTTTATAATTGGATCATCCGTTTGCACTAATGAAATTGGTTTTTTACTACCAATTCGCGGATCTTTAATGATATTTGACGTTTTTTTATTGTTTGGTTTGCCGTTAAAACGAGAGCCACTAGGTAAACCTTTATGTTTACGTTTGCGCTTAAGTTCTCGAGACTCTTCATTAATCTCTTGACGGGTTTTTTTCGATTTATTTTTTAACATACAATCTCAATTTAATATCTGGTTATAAATTTACTTAAACATATTTTACCAGCAAGTCATTAATATAGCTATGAGCAGAAGTTAATGCGAATTTATGATTGTAAAAAAATAGATTTAGTATAATCTGAGCCAAATAATTTTTAAATATTGAGCAAATAAAACATGAAAAATCATTTGAGCCCTTATATGCAATTTACCCGACAAGAGTGGGCTGGCTTGCGTAATGCGGTACCGATGACTTTAACTGCTGAAGAATTAACCTCGTTACAAGGAATTAATGAAGATTTGTCTATGGATGAAGTAAGTGAAATTTACTTGCCTTTATCTCGATTACTCAATTATTATATAAGCAATAGTTTTAGCCGTCAGGCAGTCTTATCAAAGTTTCTAGGTAAAAGTCAGAAAATACCTTATGTTATCGGTATTGCTGGTAGTGTTGCTGTTGGTAAAAGCACCACAGCTCGTGTCTTACAAGCATTATTAACTCGTTGGCCGGAACATCGCAAAGTTGCGTTAGTAACGACCGATGGCTTTTTATATCCCAATCGTTATCTTGAAGAACGTGGTATCATGAATAAGAAAGGATTTCCTCAATCTTATGATATCAAAAAGTTAATTAATTTTGTTGCTGATGTAAAGTCAGGTCAGTCAGAAGTTAAAGCACCCGTTTATTCTCATTTGGTTTACGATATTGTTGAAGACGAACAGATTACTATCGACAGTCCAGATATTTTAATTCTTGAAGGATTAAATGTTTTACAAGGCACCATAAATTATACACAGGCTAACAATCGGGTGTTTGTTTCCGATTATGTAGACTTTTCAATATATGTCGATGCACAATTACCCTTATTACACGATTGGTATGTGAATCGATTTTTAAAATTTAGAGCTGGGGCATTTAGTGATCCTAACTCTTACTTTAACCACTATTCTAAGCTTCCCGAGGAAGAGGCTGTGAATATTGCTAACCGCCTTTGGCGAGAAATTAATGAATTGAATTTGATCGAAAATATCCTGCCAACACGGGAACGAGCAAGTTTGATTTTAACCAAAGGTAAAGATCATAAAGTAGATTGTGTTCAATTAAGAAAATAAACTTAGGGGAATCAATATGAAATCAGCAATTAGGTTATTAAGTAAGTTAAGCATTATCACTTTAGTTACTGCATTTTCTGTAAACAGTTATGCAACAAATAATGATGAATACCAAGGGTTAAATTGTGACGGAAAAAAACAAGCAATCCAAACTAAAATAGATCAAGCTAAGAATGCCAATAATGCTAATGAAGTTGCAGGTCTTGAAAAAGCACTTCAAGAAGTTAATACCAATTGTAAAGATGAAACATTAGAAGAAAAATATAAAAGATTAGTGGTTGAAAAAACTAAAGATGTTACTGATAAAACTAAAGAATTAGCAGAAAAGACTAAAGAATATGCAAAAGACAAACTCAATGCAAATCAAGATAAAATTGATGCATTAAAAGCTAAATTAAATGATGCTGAAAAAGAGTTATCTGATGCTAAAGATAAACTTGCTGATTATTACAAACAAATGACTAGCAAATAGAGTAAAGTTAAACGCAAAAAAGTGCCTTCCTCAACTTTTTTGTTAGATAAGCACCATTAATCGAGCGTTAATGGTGCTTTTTTATTGATAAAAGATAATGTGCTTAAACTAGACTTTTCTGCCTAAAAAGAGTAAGGTGTGCGCCTTATTACGTGGTTCGTGAACCTCCCACGCTAAAAAACTAAGGAAAATTTAATGAGCAACATTACACTACTTGGCGACCAATCTGTTCGCTATCCAACTGACTATTGTCCAAATATTTTAGAAACCTTTGATAATAAACACCCCGGTAATGATTATTTTGTTAAATTTAATTGCCCGGAATTTACCAGCCTTTGTCCTATCACTGGTCAACCTGATTTTGCGACGATTTATATTTCGTATGTCCCCAATATAAAGATGGTGGAAAGTAAATCGCTCAAACTCTATTTATTTAGCTTTCGTAATCATGGTGATTATCATGAAGATTGCATTAATATCATTATGAAAGATCTGATTAAATTAATGGATCCTAAATATATTGAGGTTTGGGGGAAATTTACACCACGTGGTGGTATCTCTATCGACCCTTATGCTAATTACGGTAAACCTGGTACTAACTGGGAACAAATTGCGCTTAATCGTTTAGCTAATCACGATCTTTATCCTGAAAAAGTCGATAATCGTTAATTTTTTTCGTACACAAATTAAATCGGAACCGTTAAAAATGCAAAATCGTAAAGCACTAGTGATATTTTCTGGTGGGCAAGATTCTACTACCTGTTTACTGCAAGCCATTGCTGATTATGGGCGTGAAAACGTTGAAACAATCAGCTTTCAATATGGTCAACGACATGCCATTGAGCTTGAAAAAGCCAAATGGATTGCTGACGATCTTGGTGTAAAGCAAACCGTCATTGACACTTCAGTGATCAAACAAACAACTAATAATGCCTTGATTGATGACTCGCAAGAGATTAAATCAGCCCAAGAAGGGGATTATCCCAATACCTTTGTTGACGGGCGTAATATGCTATTTTTATTGTTAGCTGGGTGCTATGCCAAACAGCACGGTATTAAAGATATCATTATTGGGGTATGTGAAACCGATTTTAGTGGTTATCCGGATTGTCGAGATATCTTTATTAAATCCATGAATGTTTCGATGAATTTAGCCTTGGATTACACGTTTAACATCATCACCCCATTAATGTATCTAACTAAAGCGCAAACATGGGAAATGGCTGATAAACTCGGTTATCTTGATTATATCCGGCAACACACTCACACTTGTTATTATGGGGTAGAGGGGGGATGTGGTAAATGTCCAAGCTGTATCCTTCGAGATAAAGGTTTAACTCAATACCTTAATCAATCAAATTAACACTGGGTTCACTCACCCCATTAAAAAAGGAAAAACTTATGTATCTGAACACTAATTCAGAACAAACGAGCAAATTTACTCATACTCAACAAATGAAGGCTCTTGGCTGGCTTTCGTTTTTTCATATTTTAGTTATTGCTTCGAGCAATTATCTGGTACAAATCCCATTTGATATCTTCGGTTTTCATACCACTTGGGGAGCATTTACCTTTCCATTTATCTTTTTAACCACCGATTTAACCATTCGGGTATTTGGTGCAAGTCTTGCCAGAAAGATTATCTTTGTAGTGATGATACCAGCATTACTGTTCTCTTATTCCATTTCGGTTGTGTTTTTTGAAGGGCATTGGATGGGATTTTCAGCTTTATCTGATTTTAACAGTTTTGTTTTCCGTATTGCTTTAGCCAGTTTTGCCGCTTATTTAGTCGGGCAATTGATAGATATCACTGTGTTTAATTATTTGCGTAAGAATAAAGCATGGTGGGTTGCGCCTTCGGCGTCAGCGGTGTTAGGTAATGGTATAGATACTATTGTCTTTTTTGCCATTGCCTTTTATCAAAGTAGTGACGAATTTATGGCCAATCATTGGATCGAGATCGCCGCAATTGACTATAGTTTTAAAATTTTGATTTGTGGATTATTTTTCTTACCGCTTTATGGCATTATTTTGAATTTTATTTTAAAAAAACTGCTTATAAAGTCACTATAACAACCTGATTAATTACTTAATTATTCAGAATAATTGTTAATATTTAGAGCTTATCAGCGTTATGATAAGTTCTAAATGCCAATACCCCTTTCAAAAACCCCGTTCCTCAACTTTTTTTACCAATTTAAAAATTTAATTATCTCAAAATAAATTAAAAATCTTAATAAAGATTCTTTGCTAAAGTTTTGGTGAAAGTGCATAATATGAACAAAAAAATAAGTAGTATTTTTATCAGGAATAGAAAGGATTAGGTGAAACAATGAGATTGATAAAACACTTAGCTGTGTTGGGTTTGTTTTTGACGTTATGCGCTTGTGATAATCAAAAAGATAAATCGACAGATTCAGTAAGTAATAATAAAACCGAGTTAACTACAAATAATACCATTAATACCATTAATACCATTAATACCAGTAATACAACGCATGATTCGAGTACAAATTCGCAATCTCATAACCCATTTAATCCAACACCTGAACTAATCGAAAAATATAAAGGTAAAAATCTAAAAGTTCTCGATAGTTCAGAATTAATCATTGATGGTTCAAGCACATTAGTCGTGACGTTTTCTGTCCCTCTCAATCCGAAATTGAATTTTTCAAATTTATTAAGATTGGTTGACAAAGAAAGTGGTGTGGTTGATGGCGCTTGGGAGTTGTCTGATAATGGCCTTGAATTAAAACTTCGCTACCTTCAGCCAAATCGTAAATTGGTTTTAACTATCGATAAGATGTTATCAGCGATTAATGATAGCCATTTGTCATCTGTTTATGAAGCTCAAATAACCACCCAAGATCGCCAACCTATGGTTGGTTTTGCTAGTACTGGATTTTTATTACCAAGTAAATCCATGAGTGGATTGCCGATTAATACGCTCAATGTTGATAAAGTTGATATAAACTTTTTCAAAATTAAGCCAGAAAAATTACCTATTTTGCTTGATAATTATGGTTTTATTGATATGTTGTCAATTTGGCGTTCGCAAAGTATGAGTGAATATACTGATTTAGTTTATTCTTCAAGATTTGATCTTAATCCTAGACCGAATGCTCAAGAAACCATTATCGTTAACCTTTCTACAGTTTCTGAACTTAATCAAGAAGGTGTTTATATTGCGGTAATGAATGAAGCGGGTACTTATAATGAATCAAATCCTGCAACAATATTTTCAATAAGCAATATCGGGGTTTCATATCATCGTTATGATAATGGTAAATTAGCGGTAACGACTCATGCTTTAGATAACGGTAAGCCACTAGCTAATATTAATTTAACATTATTATGCGAATCTAATAATAAGCAGTGTAAGAATATTAAGGCAACGACAGATAAAGATGGCTATGTTGAAATCGATGGCAACAACAAGGCATATAGCGTATTGACTGCAACCGATGGCGAGCAAACTTCATTTTTGATGGTTAATCGTGCTGCGCTTAATTTAACTGATTTCAATTTATCGGGCAAACCTTTCTACCAAAAACAATTATTTGTTTTTGGCCCTCGTGACCTTTATCGTCCGAACGAAACCGTCTATTTTAATGCACTATTACGTGATGCAGATGGACAGCCATTACCTGATCAACCAATCGTCGCTGAAGTGTTTTCTTCTAATGGTCGAGTTGTCAAAACTTATCAACTAAAAAGCAGTGTGAATACCAATGGTTTATATCAACAACAATTTGTTATCCCTGCTGATGCAGCAACAGGTAATTGGTTAATTCGTTTCAATTTAGGTGATGACAACTATCGCCAGTGGAATTTTAAAGTTGAAGAATTTTTGCCAGAACGTATGGCGATGGAAATACACAGTTCATCTGATGGTCCAATTTTAAAGAGTGAAGATGTTTCTTTTGATATAAAAGGTTGGTATTTATATGGTGCGCCAGCATCGGGTAATCGCTTAGATGCTAATCTTTATTTAAAGAAAGTTGATACCATTGCAGGATTAGATGACTTCAAAATTGGATCAGCTACTGAAGAAAATCCATATCGCGAACTTGATTCTTTAGAGTTAAAGTTAGATAGCGATGGTTTAACTGAAATTGATATTGAGAATAATTATTGGTCTGGAAGCTCATCACCTCTTAAAGTCGTTTTACAAGCTAGTTTGCTAGATTCTGGTGGTAGACCAGTTACGCGTTATGCAACACAAACTATTTGGCCTGCACCTAAATTGCCGGCAATCCGAGCATTATTTGAAAACTCAGAATATTATGATTGGAATAGCGATAATTATTTTGAGCGTCCAACTGTAGACATAAATAGTAATGCTGAATTCGAAATCGCTTATGTTGATTTGGATGGGAAAAAATTAGGTACAAAATCATTAAAATCTAGACTAGTTCGTGAGCGTAATGATTACTATTGGGTTTGGTCAGAGGAAGATGGTTGGCGTCAAAGTTCCAACTCGAAGGAATTTGTGGTTTCTGAAGATCAGTTATCTATTGAGGCTGGCAGTACCACAAAAATAGCCTATCAACCTACTGATTATGGTGCTTACCGAATTGAAGTGGTAGATACAAACAGTAAAGTCGTATCAAGTCTCAGATTCTGGGCTGGTTATGATTGGGAAGATAATACTCATGGTACTAAATCAGTACGTCCAGACCAAGTTAAGTTAAGTATTGATAAACCATCTTATAATCCTGGAGATGTCGCTAAAGTTAATGTTCAAGCACCTGTAGCTGGTTCTGGTTATATTTCTCTCGAAACCAATGATGGGACGATTTGGAAAAAAGCCATTACGGTGGGTGAAGAAGGTTTAGATGTCGAAATTCCTATTGAAAAATGGGGGCGACATGATATCTATATTAGTGCTATGATTATTCGCCCTTCGACTGATGCTTCCGTGCAAACAGTTAAACGAGCAATTGGTTTACTTTATTTACCAATTGATACGTCTAATCGTCAATTAAATGTGACAATTGATACACCGGTACAAGTAGAACCTGAAACTGTTGTGCCAATTAAAATTAAAATGGATAAGCCATCTGTCCAAAAAGATAAAAAAGTGACTGTATTGGTTTCAGCTGTTGATTCAGGTGTTTTAAATATCACTGATTATGTCACACCAGATCCTTATGCTTGGTTTTTAGGACGTAAACGTTTTAATGTAGATATTAACGATGTCTATGGCAGCTTAATTGAAGCTACTGGTCGTAATGTAAATATGAGCTTTGGTGGTGATGCGATGGGCGCTGGCGGTAAAAAACCATCAAATGAAGTTCTAATTGTTGCACAACAACTCAAAACCATTCAATTAGATGACAATGGCGAAGGTGTGATTAATTTACCTTTACCTAATTTTAATGGTGAGCTACGTATAATGGCTCAAGCATGGGATGATAATCGTTTTGGTAAAGCTGATAAAAAAATGAAGGTTTCAGCTCCGGTTATAGTTGAATTATCAACTCCTCGATTCTTATCTGGTGGTGATCGCGCTGTATTAGCGTTAGATCTTCATAATTTGACAGATAAAACACAAAATATGAAAGTTGAAGTATCGACTAATGGTTTGATTCATCAAAATGAAGCCAAAACGATATCAGTCAAACTTGATAGTAAACAAAAAGATATCATTCAAATCCCTGTTATTGCAGATTATGGTTATGGTACTGGTTCGGTAACGATAGCGGTCAAAGGTATTTTACTTGAAGATAATTCTGACACTAAAATTGAAAGATCATGGTCAATTGGAGTAAGGCCTGCATATGCCGGAACAACGAGATCTTATGTGTTAGCACTAGATGCCAATGAGAATTGGGAATTACCAAACGATGCATTAACAGGATTAATTGATAACACTGTTGAAGGGCAATTGGTCATTTCTAATCAGCCACCGTTAAATATTGCTCAATATATCAAAGATTTATTTGCATATCCTTACGGTTGTTTGGAACAAACAACGAGTGGTTTATTCCCATCATTATATGCTAATAGTAAACAACTCGCAGAACTAGGTATTAAAACTGATTCAGATGAGAAGCGTCGTGAAAAAGTGCAATTAGGTATTTCACGTATCTTATCAATGCAACGAAGTAATGGTAGCTTTGGGCTATGGAATAGTCATAGTGAAGAAGAGCATTGGTTGACAGTTTATGCAACAGATTTCTTGTTGCAAGCTAAAGAACGAGGTTATCAAGTTAGTGATAAAGCGCTTGATTCAGCAATGACACGTCTAGGTCAATATATCTATGATACGTCTGCATATAATAATTTTGATTATTATGGAGATTCACGTAGTTTTGAGTTTTCTAAGTTGTCAATTAAAGCCTATGCATTAATGGTTTTAACTAAACAAAATAAAGTTACCTCAGCAATGCGTAACGAGATAAATTATTTATCAGACAAGATAAGTAATGATAAGTCATTTATCTATTCGCCATTACCTATAGCTCAACTAGCGGTTGCTGCTAAATTAAATGGTAATCAAAATGTTTATGAAAAATTATTACCTTTAGTTTTTAGCACTTCGTATCAATACAATAATCACTGGTTTGGTAATTACGGTAGTGAAATACGTGATGAAGCATTAATTCTATCTTTATTAATAGAAAACAAAATAGCTCAGAATAAACAAGGTACTTATTTGTATAATTTATCAGATTTATTAAACAGTAAACGATATTTCTCAACACAAGAATTAAATTCATTGTTTATTGCTGGTTGGTCATTAGAACAGCATAGAAGTGGTAATAAATTTAAAGTATCAGTGAATGGAAAAGTTAATGAAGTTGATTCAGTATTTTCTCATTCATATGATTTTGATAAATTAACCCAAGGATTATCGATTGATAATTCAGAATCAGATGAGCCACTATATGTTAAGTTCTCTGTAACAGGTTATTCTAAAACACCTCCAGCGCCAACCTCAGCTGATGGTTTCTTTAACATCAGTCGTACGTATTATGATTTGCAGGGTAATAAAATATCACCAGCAGATTTAGATGTAGGTTCTATGATGGTTGTGGTTTTAGATGTAATAGCTAAAGAACAAGTTCATGATGCGTTGGTTGTTGATTTCTTACCAGCTGGTCTAGAGCTTGAAAATCAAAACCTTTCTAATAGTAGTGTGAATTTATCATCAATTCCTGGTATAGCTAAATTAATGGGAGATGATGATGCTAGTAATATTAAATATCAAGAATATAGAGATGATAGATATGTTGCCGCTGTTAACATTAATAATTATGTGGGGCGCAATAAATATCGAAAACGTTTAGTGTATTTAGTTAGAGCAGTAACTACTGGCGATTACATGATTCCTTATCCTTATGTAGAATCTATGTATCGTCCAGACCGTTTTGCTATAGGACAATCACCTGATTTCATGACTATTTCAAATCCTAAGCAGGAAGAAAATTAATTAGATATTAATATACGTTACTAATTATTCCGCCAATATATTTGGCGGAATTTTTATTTATAAATACATTTGGCTGGGTCACATAATAAAGATAATGAAAAAATGCTTTTATAAAATATTTAAATTTTTTTTGATATTATTAGTTTTATTGAGCAGTAGTTTTTTTATTGCTGACTCTCTTTTTCCTTTATCTATTTTACAAAATAAAACTACACAAACCGTTGTTGCAGAAGATGAAACGCCATTATGGCGATTTGCTGATCAAAATGGTGTTTGGCGTTATTCGGTCAGTCTTGATGAAGTGCCAGACTATTATCTTGAAGTTTTATTAAATTATGAAGATCGCTATTTTTATGAACATATAGGTATTAATCCGATTTCTTTATTTCGTGCAGCTTGGCAAAATATATCAAATGATAAAATCGTTTCCGGTGGTAGTACTATATCTATGCAAGTGGCAAGATTATTATATCCACACGATCGAACGCTAACGGGTAAGCTAAAACAGATCTTTCGAACCCTCCAGCTTGAATTACATTATAGTAAAGATGAAATCTTAACTTTATATATTAACCACGCACCCTATGGTGGCACAATAGAAGGTATTGGGGCGGCAAGTTGGTCTTATTTTGGTAAACAGCCCAAAGAGTTAACAAGAAGTGAGGCAGTATTATTAGCAGTGTTGCCTCAAGCCCCAAGTCGATTACGACCCGACCGATTTCCTGAAAGAGCCAAACAAGCTCGTGATAAAGTATTAGACCGATTGGCAGAATATAAAGTATGGTCAAATGATTTAATCGAAACCGTTCGGCGCGATGAGGTTTGGGTATATCCACGAAAAGCACCACAAGTGGCTCCCTTACTGGCTTATCGTTTAAAAAATAAATACCCTAATGAGGATATTATTCATTCCACTATTGATGTTTCAATTCAATATAATTTAGAAGATTTAGCCATCAATCGTGTGAAACAACTACCGCCTAAAACATCATTGGCTATTCTAGTAGTCGATCATAATGATATGACAGTAAAAGGTTATGTCGGTTCAGCTGATTTTAATGACAATGAACGCTTTGGCCAAGTTGATATGATTAGTGCGTTACGTTCTCCTGGCTCTACACTAAAACCTTTTATTTATGCGCTTGCTCTTGATGAAGGTATGATTCATTCTGAATCGCTGTTGCAAGATGTTCCTCGTATTACTACCGATTATCGTCCGACCAATTTCGATGATGGTTTCTATGGGCCGGTTAGTGTGTCTGACGCATTAAGTAAATCATTAAATTTACCAGCGGTTCAATTAATTGAGTTATATGGCCCAAAACGATTTGCAGGTAAATTGGCTGGTATTGGGTTACCTTTATCTTCGATAGGCAATGAACCTAATATCTCCTATATATTAGGTGGTGCTTCATTAAGGATGGATAATCTTGTTAGTGCATATAGTGCATTTGCTAGGCATGGCGAAGTGAGTCCATTGCGCTTTACTCAAAAAGAGCCATTGATTAATAAACCCTTTATTTCAGATGGTAGTGCTTGGATAACAAGACAAATGTTAATTAATAGTAATCTATTAGCTTATAAAACAGGAACCAGTTATGGCTATCGGGATGCTTGGGCAGTTGGTATCAATCCAAGATATTTAATTGGCGTTTGGGTAGGGCGTCCTGATGGTACTCCCGTTGTTGGGCAATATGGTTCAATGTCTGCAATGCCAATTTTACAACATGTTAATTCTATTTTGTTAAATAGAGAAAATCGTTTAAATCGTCCACTTACTACTTATGAAAAACCAGCATCAGTATCTTCTACGAAAATTTGTTGGCCATTAGGGCAACCTCTTCCAGAATCTGATGTAAATTGTCACCGTCAAAAGACTGCATGGGTTTTAAACAATATGACACCGCCAACATTAAGTACCTATGGTGAACTAAAAAATAATATCTATCGTTCTGGTTGGATAACGATTTGGGTTAATGAACGAGGTGAACGTGTTGCTGCTGATTGCCCCGGAGCACAAAAAAAACAACTTGCCCTATGGCCAGTATCATTAGAAAACTTTTTGTTAACAAAAGAGAAAAGGCGGACTTTATTACCACCAATTGATAAAAGTTGCCCTGTAATGGGACAAGATGTTTTTGCTTCACTCAATATTGTAGGTTTACGTGATAAACAATTGATTAGAGCATTACCAGGAAGTCATCAAGTCACAGTTGATTTAACTCCAGAGGGTGGATATGGGGAAAAATGGTGGTTTTTAGATGGAAACTTAGTTGCTAATTCCAAAGATAATGAAAAAGTGGCCTTAACTATTGCTAAAAAAGGTGTTCATCGTTTGCTATTATTAGATGAAAGCGGACAAATATTTCGATTAAAGTTTATGTCAGATTAATTAAGTAACAAACTCAGTGGTTAAATTATTGCCCATTAAATTTGTAACGGATCGTTATCTGAGGTTTATTTTAATCGGGATTAACAGAAATATCTAATGTGGCAGAAACTATTAGCATTTATACAATATGTCAGCGTCAATGTGATTGAAAGATAGGTTTAACAAAAGTATATAATCGTTTCACCGTTTGTTAACTATAATAGTAGAATATTATGCATCTTCTAAATGTATTTTCTGGTATTAATTCAAGTAGATAATTGTTTTTTTCAGTATGCTAGAATAACTAAATAGATAAAAAGCGGGGTTTTACCCCACTTTTTTCAAATCTAGGAAGGATGTTTTAAATACTTAGTTTAAATATAGCCATGGTCAATAATATTAATTTACTTCTAACGGTTTTCCATCGGTTTCAATATTAATAAATTCCATACCGGTAGGGTTTACCGCCATTATGGCTTTGGCTAATGTTTCATGAAAAACGATATGAAGCGATTCTCTCAATAAAAAAACTAATCTTTGTTCTAAAGGAATTTCATTTAAAATTTTTCTGTCCAAAATGAGTTTTTTTATAAAATATGTTCTTCTAGGCTTTTCATAATCGGATTTATCTTTATCTAAAGCCTCGATTATATTGTCAGAAAGTAGACAAAAATAGTCTTTAATGAGTTTACCTTGTGGGGTTGTTAATTCAGTGTCAATAATTTTAATCCCTTTAGGCTTAAAGCTTTTAATGACATTGGCAATTTTATCGGTAATAAAAATCTCAGGGCCAGACAAAAAATCAGACATAACGGGCTGAGAGGGTATTGTTCCATTAAATTCCAAATTTATTAAAGTGGGGTTTAAGTGATCATCACGATTGGTTATTCGAATCAATGGATAGGCTTGGCCTGATTTTCTCTGTATAAAATAATAATTTTCCATGTTTTATTTCTCTTCAAAGGGTTGTATTTTTTGGGGGGATATAATAGATTTGCTGATTGTTGGTTAAATAGTAGCATGAAGTATGTTTTCTGAAGCGTTTATTTTTGTAATTATTTTACCTATCTATTATGTTTTCCAAAGCTTTGAATAACAAAATAGATAGAAGATTGGATTTATTCTCCTTCTAAATGCTCTCTGTTGATATATTCATGAACGCTATTTGTTAGTCATATAACTGTTTAAATTGCGCTAAATGATAGGCTAATATTTGGCTCAGTAATGGCTTAAATATGCCAATCTTCTACTTTAATAAATTTTAAACCAGTTGGTTTAACAGTCATTAATGCTTCAACTATAGATCGGTGATAAAGCATTATTGTGTGATCTTCTCCTAATTTAAAAATTAATCTTTCTTCTAACGGGATATTTTTTAAAATATTTTCATCAAGCTTAAATTTATCGATAAAATAGCAATCATCCCCTTCGTCGAATTTAGAGTTTAGTTTATCCATTGCATTAATAATATTATAAATATGTATATAAAAGTAATCCTTAAAAATATCACCTTTATTACTTGTAATCATAGCTGGAATTAGTTGAATTCCAAATATATTGAGTGAAGACAATATTTTTTTTAACTTATCTGAGATTACTGATTCAGGTTGGGAAAAATAATCACCAATGACTGGGCTGGCAAAATAGGGTTCACTAAATGTAAATTCCATCACTTTCGGTTTGAGAATTTTTTCATTTTCGTAATCATATAGATATTCTTCCGTATGTTCCGAATCAGGATCACACATAATTAAAGGATAGGCTTTATCTCCTGCTCGGTCAATAATGTAATATTCAAACTCGTCATTTGTGCTATTCATGTTTCTTATTCATTTTATTTAATGTTATTGGATTTTATTGATTATTGTTGAATTTATTCTAATTTTCAATCAATATCATATTTTTTTATAGTTTTAAATTAACTCAATAGTTTCTTTTA
Organism: Gilliamella sp. wkB195; assembly: GCF_001690445.1. Classification (NCBI taxonomy): domain Bacteria; kingdom Pseudomonadati; phylum Pseudomonadota; class Gammaproteobacteria; order Orbales; family Orbaceae; genus Gilliamella; species Gilliamella sp. wkB195. The sequence continues at coordinate 235 of NZ_LZGP01000030.1, read as the reverse complement.
AATCTTTTAGTTGGCAGAGAATTTGGATCTCAATAACCCTATTTATTTTTTTGAATATCAAATCCATTAGTGGTGAGTGTAAAGAGAGAGCTTTTATCAATTCAGATGATTTTTAGCTTACTATCTATTTTACACGTATATCCCTTTTATTATTCTTCGACTGGTACCTTTCTACAATCCAGCTGGCACAAAAGTGCAAAGACACTCAGCTTAATTTTATGATGTGTACAGGTAT
>NZ_LZGP01000029.1:0-1984 GCF_001690445.1 Gilliamella sp. wkB195 | reverse complement strand
TGAATTAATTATTCGACAACGTATTAATGAGGCGTCTCATGCGCTAATGATTGCTCACGCGAATGGCAGCGATTTAGATAATTTAGGCGCTAACTTCCACGTATACCGTTTAATTATTCAACATGCAGATGACAGCGTCACGCCAGCAATAAAAGAGATCAAGGAATCTGATGCTGACTTTAGATTGCGCATTCAGGCAGCATTTGAAGGGTTATCCGTCGCTGGACCGCGAGCAGCTTATGAATTTTATGCTCGCAGCGCTGACGGTCGAGTATTAGATGCTGCAGCCGAAAGTCCTTCCCCAGCATGTGTAACACTGGCAATATTGTCGCGCGACAATAACGGCGCGGCATCAGACGAACTAATTAAAATTGTTGAAAAAGTGGTTAATGACGACTATCGACGCCCTGTCGCTGATCGTGTAACAGTAAAATCAGTTGAATTAATCGAATATAAGATAAACGCTAAACTGTTTTTATACTCCGGTCCCGAATCGGAACCCATTAAAAAAGCGGCACTCAATAATTTGCAGGAATATATATCAGAAAAGCACCGTATAGGGCGACGCATCAGCCGCAGCGCAATCATATCCGCGTTACATGTTCCGGGTGTTCAACGTGTCGAACTAATAGAACCCAGCAAAGATGTGTTAATTAATCGCGAGCAGGCAAGTTATTGCTCTGATCATCAGGTTGAGGTTGCTGGATATGACAAATAAAACCTTGCTACCACCCTCATCAACAAAGCTAGAAAAAAGGTTATCTCAAGCCATGGTTTGCGATTTCCCAATTCTATTACGCTCATTGTGGAATCCTCAAACATGCCCCTATGAGCTACTACCGTATTTGGCGTGGCAATACAGTGTTGATTATTGGGATGAAAATTGGAACGAACAAATTAAACGTAAGGTTGTCGCGGAGGCGTTCGAAATCCACCAACACAAAGGGACCAAAGAGGCCATCCGCCGAGCAGTTAGTTCATTTGGGTATTTAATTGATCTAATTGAGTGGTGGCAAAATGATAAAACCCCAGGTACATTCTCAATAGAAATTGGAGTATTAGACAAGGGGATCACTGACGAATCCTATAATGAGCTAGTCCGAATAATCGAGGATGTCAAACCGGTATCCCGACATTTGTCCGGGCTATCACTGCATTTAGCAACGAGCGTCAATACAACAATTGGCGCATGTAATTACGACGGTAATACAATCAGCATATATCCGTATGTTAGCGAGACAGTCACAACGAAATCACGCCGACAATTTGGTGCGTCCATTCATTTTATCGATACAATGAGAATATAATCATGAGTCAAACATACTATACAATTCTAACAAAACTTGGCGCTGAGCTATTAGCTAATGCTACAGCGCTCGGTATTCCGCTAAAATTAACCAGCATGGCCGTTGGCGATGGCAACGGATCTGCGCCTAAACCCACAGCCACTCAAACCGCACTAACTAACGAGGTGCGCCGTGCAGCGATCAATTCGTTATCAGTTGATAAAAACAACAGCAACCAAATCATTGCTGAGCAAGTGATCCCGGAAAATGAGGGAGGGTGGTTTATTCATGAGATCGGATTATTTGATGATAGGGGCAATTTGATTGCGGTGGGTAATTGCCCTCCGACGTATAAACCACGATTAGCTGAAGGCAGCGGGCGAACTCAGGTTATTAGGATGATAATTATCATTGATAATATTGATTCTGTTGAATTGAAAATCGATCCGTCGGTTGTTTTAGCTACGCGTGAATATGTCGATGAGAAAATAGAAACCAGAGTACCCCCGTCCCGTAAAATTAATAACAAAAAATTAGACCGCGACGTGATACTCAATGCTGATGACATCAATGCATTGCCTGCTCAGAAAAAAATCAATGCAGGCGCACCTATTTATGAGGTAGGTAACAATGTCGATTTTAAACACCGGCTGACTGTTAACAATTCTGTTGTTGTAACAATAGATCAATTTAAAGAA
>NZ_LZGP01000028.1:0-635 GCF_001690445.1 Gilliamella sp. wkB195 | reverse complement strand
AAATCTGATTATTTTTTAAAATTTATGCTCAGTTTTCAAACTAAACGCTAGTATTTTCATAAAAAATTAGCAAATAAAAACCTTTTTTTAATAATGCTGATCGATTTATTGTATTGATTAGTAACTCGTGGAACCTTTATACAAATTGTATTTACATATTTTGCTAAAGATGAAATTACTATGGATAACATTATTGTTTCCCCAAATAAACGCTTATCTTGTATTGATATTTCGGTAATTTTAAGTCAATTTTATTTCTTAATTCCTTATAATATTTAGCATAATCGATAATTTTCTTAAGTTATTTAATCAATCAAAACTTGATGATTAAGTGCAAAATGTGAAGCTGGTAAAATAGAATTACTCTATGAAAATATGAGTAAAATTATATTTAAGTTAAATAAACTGAAACAGAAATAAAAAGTACCAAAATTTCCCTACAAGATATCATTCTAATTTTCATATCCCCCAAAATATCAATATATTATTTTTGTAATAATTTGTTATAACATTATTATTTATTTAAATAAATTTTAATTTATCATTTATGCTTGATCAGTTTCTAATGCTTTACTATTAAATCCCCCAATATTTTATGTTGATAATGGTTATCATTTTCACTATATTATTCTTCC
>NZ_LZGP01000027.1:0-66855 GCF_001690445.1 Gilliamella sp. wkB195 | reverse complement strand
TACCGATAGTAGGGCAAAGTTTTGCAGATATCAGTATGTTTGTGCCAACTAATACCAATTCAGTTGCGCTCAGTACCGTTATCGGTTGGCCGTATAATTATTGGGGCGATGATGATGGTGATGGTGATATTTCTGCGACAGGCAGTTTAAATTTATCTATTTTTGATAAAAACGACCAACCTGTTTCACGTTATACTGTACTGGATATTTGTAATGCACCCTACCGAATTGTATTAAGTAATACATTCAGTACATTGAGTTCACGTTATGGTGTTCCTAATAGCCGTTTCTATGGTGCTGGAAGTGTAACATATTATGTTAAACCTAATTTACCGCCAGCGATTTGTTTTGTTAAGCCAAATGTGGTTCATGAGAGAAGAGAGTACAATGGTCCAGATTGGTTGTGGGACAGTAATAAAGGTTTTCGGATTCAGTCAACATCCCCATCATCTTATAACTTAAATTTTCCTACAACGGGTGCTCATGGTTTTTACTTTGATTTGGATATTGGTGGTGTGGGTCCGCTGTCATGGGCGCCTGTTTCACGAGAGGGTATAACCGCGAATATGTACTATTTAAACAATACCACTCTACGCGTTACATTAACCGGTCCAGTAATCCCGCCATCTCAATGGCATTCTAAGAATCCTAATCGTATAGCTAAGCCGACTCTACCCCAGACCTTCGAGTTAATTGGTCGTGACAGTCGAGGTAACGAAGTTGTTAAGTATGGTTTTGTGTTAAATAAGTGGTTTGTTAATAACGGTGATGGGGTTAATAAACTGGATGAATTAAGTGCGTTGTGTAAAAAAATAGGAGGTTATAAAGTTGTGACGGTAAGGGATTTAACTAATGCAAATTTTGATGGCTTAGGTGCTACCCCATCATCATCAGGTAATCATTTTCAGCGACGAATTGGTGCAGGGCTCTTGTCAGAGTGGGGCACTGTGTACCTATACTCTGGAGCCAATTTCTACAACGATTGGTATGTGACTCGTAATAAGTTAGGTAGCAATTCGATTGTAGTGCATTTAGGCACAGGTCTTGCAAAAGTGGCGCGAATGTATGATACAAAAGCTGGTATGCTTTGTGTTGTACCTTAACTATTTTTTACATCCTAATTTTTAAGGGAATTGGAATAGAAAAAAGGTTATTAATTGATAGCAGACTTGAAGTCACAACCAACGCGATAAAAAGGATTTTGTGGCTTATCGACGCTTGAATCACCCGCTTAGGCGGGTTTATTTTTGCCTTATTTTTAAAAAAAGTTGAGGAGCGGGGTTTTTGAAGCTTCAAATCACGAAATTATAAGCTTTATAGCTATTAGCAATAAAAAGATACCAAAGTATTTTATCAATTTATTTATCGATAATCCTTGTGCAATTTGAACACCCATTTTGGCCATGGGTATACTGGTGATCATAATGGATATTACTGCTGGTAGATAGACAAAGCCTAAACTATATTCTGGTAATTCTTCAATATTCCATCCTGCAATAATGTAGCCAATCGTTCCGCCAAGCGCTACCGGTAAGGTAAATGCTGCAGAGGTGCCAATCGCTTTACGTATATCTACCCCGCATTTTTTTAAGAAAGGAACCACCAATACACCCCCACCGACACCAACTAGGGCAGCAAACACGCCAATTAGTCCACCAATAATGATATAAATCGTGTCATGAAATGATACAGCGTTTCGATTTTGGGCGACATTGGTGCTTTTGAGAATAAATTTACTTCCGGTGTAGATAAGAAAAACGATAAAAATCCATTTTAACCAAACACCGGGAATATAAGGTGTCATATACGATCCGCCCATCGTGCCAATCATGCATCCTAACACCATCTTTTTTAGAATCGACCATTGGATATTATGATTTTTATTCTGAACCCAACTTGATGATAAGCTGGTGCCAATAATGGTGGCAAGCGATGAGGCGACGGCGATGTGGTTTATCCATTCTCCACCATGATTAAAGTGATTAAGTACGATTATTAATGCCGGTACAATTAACGATCCACCACCCACGCCAAATATACCTGCTAGCAATCCCGCAAATGCGCCTATCATTAAGAAGATTATAAATTCGACAACCATTTCTTGTACTTTTTTATTATTTTTTAAATTCAGGGAGATAATTATAACTGTTTTTTATAAGTGCGTAATAATTCTTGGTTTTGATACAAAATTTTTTGTTCTTTTTGTATAATGCTTACTTTTCATTGATTAAGGATTTTAGGTTAAATGCTGACCGATATTTTACGTGGCGCGATGATTTCGGCAAGTTTAATTATTGCTATTGGCGCGCAAAATTTGTTTGTGCTTAAGCAAGGATTGTTAAAAAATCATATCTTTTTTGTTGCTGCTATCTGTTTTTTTTGTGATTTCGCTTTGATGACTATTGGTATATGGGGCGTGGGGTCTTTTATTAGTCGTTATTCTATAATTACTAATTCATTAGCCATCTTTGGTGCATTGTTTTTGCTTTGGTATGGATTTAATGCATTTAAAAGCGCAGTGAGAGGTGATAGCAGTATGCAGGTTGATTCTGCCGAGCAACGAAAAAGTTCTTTAACAAAAGTGATTTTGTCGACAATTGCGGTGACTTTACTTAATCCTCATGTTTATTTGGATACAGTGGTAATTGTTGGTGGGATTGCCGGTACGTTTTCTACTGAGCAAAAATGGGCGTTTTTAATTGGTGCAGTTTGTGTGTCATTTATTTGGTTTTTTGGTATTGGATATGGCGCTAGGTTGCTTACGCCTCTATTTAGACAAAAAAGGATGTGGGTCATATTGGATTCGGTTGTTGGGCTGGTGATGTTTTATATTGCTTATCGACTTATTGTTTATGTGATTTGTGGTCAATAATGTGACGCTTTTGGCGTTACACTTTTTTAATCTGTTTGTTTTTTCTCATTGCTATTGTTGCAAATTTTGGCGTTAAAGATGAGGTGCTATTTAAACGTTTATTTGATAGCAAACCTTATAATGCTAAATTGCCAATTGCATTACCAGATTCAATGGATAGTGTTATCAAACAATCTTCTGATTTACCAAACGATATGAAGGCGCTCTATCCGTTAGGTTATGGAGTAACCCGTTAGTCGTTTGGACCTTTTTAATGTCGTTTTATTCAATGCTATTGCCTAAGGGCAATAGCTGTTTTGGGTTACATCATTTTCTCTATCAATTTTATCTTTAATTAAGAGTTCTCACTTATTTCTTTTATTTTTCTTTTGAAGGGACGCTTCAGCGAAATTTTTTGAGGTAAATAATAAATATATTGAATGATGCGTTTAACTAATGATGTTTTGACAAGAGAGAAAAAAATGGTGGGTCGTGAGCGATTCGAACGCTCGACAAACGGATTAAAAGTCCGCTGCTCTACCGACTGAGCTAACAACCCATAAAATAAGTAGTAAGTGGTGGGTGATACCGGGTTCGAACCAGTGACCCCCTCCTTGTAAGGGAGGTGCTCTCCCAACTGAGCTAATCACCCCAATGTTTCTTTCGAAAACTTCACGGTAAGAATTGGTGGGTGATACCGGGTTCGAACCAGTGACCCCCTCCTTGTAAGGGAGGTGCTCTCCCAACTGAGCTAATCACCCTTACCGTGTGGATGTGCATTATAAGGCGTGTCTTATTTCAGTCAACCTTTTTTTTTACTTTTCCTAAAATTTAGCCCTGTTCGGTGTAATTTTAGTCATTTTTTGGATGATACTTCGCAAAAATGGATTTTGTAGGTTTGAATCTAGATAATTGTGATTAAGATTGGGCGATATTGTTTTTCAATCTATTTAGTATGATGGTTTTTAATAAAAGTCGCGTAGTAATTTTTATCGAACCCACAAAACTGCACTATCAGTTAGTCGAATCAAGCGGGAAGGTGAATAAGGATTTTATCGTTTATCAAGATTTGGCTGATATCGATCAGTTTATGCATAATCTAAAACTACCAAGATTAACGTCAATTGAATTAAATTTAAGTGATGATTTTGTCCAGTATCAGAAAACCACTTATCCTGATGTTAAACTGACGGTAAGCGAATTGACTAGTTATGTTGAAGCATCCCTTTATAAGCTTTTCCAACAATCTGCCAATCAGCTTTTTTTTGATTATGTATCCATTTCACCTAAAACTTTAATGATTGCTATTTGTGAGCGTAAAACGGTTAATGACTGGTTAGATTTGTTCCAAAAATATGGAGTAACATTTGTCGGTAGTCATTTTGAAAATAGTTCATTTAACTTTCTACCATGGCGAAAACAAAAGGCAAAACAGCACCAATTCAAGTTACTTCTTTTTGTTGTTAATTTTATCGGGGTGTTGACCTGTTATTTTTTTTATCTTTTGATGAACACGCAGTCAGACATCGAACACTATTCTCAACAATTATCTGCTCAACAAGTGTTGCAACAAGAGTTGTTGGCTGAATCTTATATTCCTAATCCTTCACCAAGTCAAAAACAGATACAACAGTCGTTACAAATGCTTTCTAACAAACTACCAGCAACGATTTGGTTAAATCTGTACGAATATGAGCCTGAGAAAATTAAAATTACCGGTCGTAGTGTCAATTATGTGGATATTATCAATTTTAATCAGCAACTTTCTGCAAATGAGACGAAAAGTCAGGTAAAAAATATTGAGAAAAGTCAGGATAGTTTGTTGTTTCAAATGGATATTAAGTTGAATGAATAACGACTTTCTAGAGAGGCCGATTTGGCAACAATACTTAGTTTGTATTTTATTACCATTAACACTGTTTTTTATTGGTTATCAATTTTTTATTCAGGATTTAAAGCAACAAGCTGATCAGCAAATGGCATTGTATCAAGAAAAGCAAGTTGAAATTGAAATGCTTCAAGCAAGAATTGAACGTTATCATGCGGCTAAAAACAGTTCGCTAACGTTGATAACCGAGCATGAACTTGCTAACGCTATTGAGCGTAATCATTTGAAGTTGGTGTCGTTCAAACTGGAACAAAATGATTCAGCAACTTATTGGGATGTTGAATTAAATGGGCAATTTTTTGATTTTATGAGATTTATTGGTGATTTTAACGATAATTTCTACTATTTGAACTTTCAACAGTTATCAATCGGTAAGCAAGATAATTATTTGCGGATTAGATTGTTGTTTAAAAAGGATAGGCAATGAGTCGCTATTTATTTGTTTTTGCATTGATGATGTGTTGTTTCATAGTGAATGCTGATGGTCATCGCGATCCTTTTTTGCAAAAGATCGAGCTAGGTTGCCAAGAACAAACTGATCATTTAAATATGCAGATTCAGGCTTGGCAATTTAGAGGATCTATTCAACGCGTTAATTATCAGCAATTATGGCTTTCGTCAGATAATGATTGGTTAGCTATTACTGATAATAATGTTCCTCATGTTTTGTTTCCGTGGGAAATTGAAGCTGTGTTAAGCGATAAAATTTTATGGCAAGCAAGTTTACCAGAGTATTGTAACGATAAAGTGCTTTGGACAATGCCGTTAACTAAATAAGATGAGATCGATATTTGAGGTTGTAATTAATGAATCAAGCTAGCCAACTATTTAGTCAATTAGTTAGTCAATTAGCAAAGAATTTAAGGCAATTGACGATTTTGCTTATGCTTTTATCAATTCCATGTTTGGCTGAGCCTTCCATTTCAGCAAAGAAAGAATCAAATGATCTTATTTCAATGAATTTTTATCAAACGGATGTCGCAATTATTTTGCAAGCGCTGGCTGATAATAAGCAGATGAATTTAGTGATGATAGATGATATATCAACTAAACAAACCATCAAACTTAAGAATGTTGATTGGCAAAAAGCTTTAAAGGTGGTGTTAAATTCAGCAAATTTACAGGCCGAAATTGAGGACAATATTTTGTTTGTCTCAAAATCTATTGAGCCGGAGGTGCTTGCGCAAAGAGAGTTATTAGAGCAGAAGGAACAGGAGTTAAATCAGCCGTTAACTTTGTTAACCATTCCGATTAAACATGGCGATCCTAATAATTTAGTAGAGACCATCCAGCAACAAGGATTATTATCTGAACGCGGAAGGGCGATAGTTGATAAGCGAACCAATTCAGTGCTTATTACTGATATGAGCAAACAATTTGCGGATATTAAGAAGTTAGTTAAAGCTTTGGATCAACCCATTCCACAAGTCCATATCTCGGCCCATATTGTCACTATGAATGATGAGAGTATGGAGGAGTTAGGGATTAAATGGGGATATTTGGGTAAATCTTCACAATTTTTTAATCAGCTGGATGTTGACCTTGGGGTCGTTAATCCTTCTTCTTCTGTGGGTTTTAATTTAGCGAAACTTTCTGGTAGTTTGTTGAATTTGGAACTTTCAGCATTAGAATCAGAAAATCAGTTAGAAATTATTGCTAGTCCGAATTTATTAACTGCAAATCAAAATATGGCATCGATTAAGCAGGGAACTGAGATTCCGTACGAAGTGTCAACGGGGGGGAATGGTTCGACATCAATTGAATTTAAACAAGCGGTATTAGGTCTAGAAGTTACGCCTAAAATTGTTGCTGATAAACAAATGATCTTGGATTTATATATCACACAAAATACTACGGGTCGTTCGATTAAGCGCCGTGATGGGGGAGAAGCTTTAGCCATTGAAACGCAAGAAATTAAAACTCAAGTGAAAGTTAAAGATGGTGAAACCGTGGTTTTGGGTGGAATTTTTCAGCAAGTTAATAGTAATGGGAAAAAGAAAGTACCTGGTCTTGCTCAAGTGCCAATTATTGGGAATGCTTTTAAATATAATGCTAAAAAAAATCAAAAAAGGGAATTAGTGATTTTTATTACTCCGCAATTAGTTGAGTAAATAGCGATGGAGTTGTATCATACTCTACCATAATTTATGACTTTGTATTGAGTTAGTTGATTCTCTGCAAAGTGTCGTTATTCTAATCACCAATTATTATAAAAGTTGAGAATATCATGTTTCATTTTGTTGCTTCTGATCTAGATGGTACTTTGTTAAATACCGAACATAGTTTATCGCCGTTTACAAAAAAAATTCTTCAGGCATTACGGGAAATGGGTATTCATTTTGCTTTTGCGACAGGCCGACACCATATTGATGTTACTCAAATGCGTGAAAATATGGAAATCGATGCTTTTATGATTACATCAAATGGGGCAAGAGTTCATGATAGTAATGGTAATTTAGTTTTTAGCCGTAGTTTTGATCCTAATTTAGCTAAAGAGTTGGCGGTAATTTGTAAAGACAGTCCATATATTTATACCCATGTTTACCGTGGTGATGATTGGCTGATTAATAAACCTGATGCCTATTCGCTTAGCTTTTTTGTTGATACAAAATTTAAATATCAATTTTTTGATCCAACTAATTTTGATACCAGTGATATTGCCAAAATTTATTTTACGACCTCTGATATTAGCCATAACCATTATTTGGTGGAGTTGAAGGACAAAATTGAAAAGCAATATGGTAATAAAGTTAGCATCGCGTTTTCAACGCCAAACTGTCTTGAAGTTATGGCGGAAAATGTGACTAAAGGCAGTGCATTAAAGTTAGTGGTTGAAAGCTTAGGCTATCAACTTAAAGACAGCATCGCTTTTGGTGATGGTATGAATGATTATGAGATGTTAAAAATGGCAGGTAAGGGCTGTATTATGCAAGATGCGAGTCCTGAACTTAAAGCACTGCTTCCTGAGTTGGAAGTCATTGGATCTAATGCTGATGATGCTGTTCCCCATTATTTAGCTAATCTTTTACTTTAATCTATTAATTATGATTATTGATAAAGAATTAAATACATTAGGTTTGCGTTGTCCTGAGCCGATTATGCTAGTGCGTAAAGCGATTAGGGAATTAGCTGTTGGTCAAATACTGCACGTTGTTGCTGATGATTTGGCCACAACACGTGATATCCCGAGCTTTTGCCGGCATATGGATCACCAATTAGTTAACTCACAAGTTGAATCCATACCATTTGAATATTGGATTAAAAAATCTCATTAATATAGTGTGTTAAGCTATTTTTTATTACCTATTTTGATAAATCAATTTTTTTGAAATGATAACGAAGTGTGCGCCAGTCATTAGGCGCAAGGTTATCAATCATTAAAAAAAGAGTTCTTCTTTTACCATTTCGCCGTGATTTTAAATTAATAATGATTATATAACGTAGTAGTAGTGGTTTTCGCGTTAAATACCAACGCTGTTTGTACCAATAAATTTGGTGTATATATTCAAATAGCGCAAATTCACCTTTTATAGTTTTGAAATAGCAAATACTACGCCACCATTCGATTATTAAGATTAATATTAAAATAAAAGTATAACTATTTAATGAAGTCTGCGCTAATTGCAATAAGCAAAGAATAATCAAAATAAGATAAAAGCAGGTTGCACTCAAAAATTGTAATAACGAAGGGGTAAGTTTTGTGCTCCACATATTAATATTGTTTAAATTGATAAAATCACAATTATCTATTCGTTTTATCAGTTTTATTTAAAAATATAAAAATATTGTGAGATAATACACAAAATAATTTGAAAATTTACTAACTTTTGAGAACCTATCAATTAGTTGTTTAACCTGTAGCAAACCTATGTGGTATTTAATATCTGATCTATTAAGTTCTGCTAAAAAATTAAGTTATAAACTAATAAGTAATGGAATATGAAAGTGAAAATATATTAAAGGTAAATTTCTTTTTTAATTTAATATGTTAATAATTGTTTAATGGATTTAAACAATTTTTTAAGCATGGGTTAGCGTCGCTTTTTATTTTGAGTCTTTTCGAGTAAGTAGTATACTCATCGGCTAAAATGGATTGAGATCAATTAATACAGTTTTATTATCTTTCTTTGATTTAAAATCAATTGGATAGGAATGATTTGTGATAATATTAAAAATATTAAAATTTTGCCTTAAACTTATAATCGGTTTAGTACTTTGTGGCTTAGTGATAGGTATCGCTGGCTACAGTTATTATTCTAAAGATCTGCCAGATGTAGCGACTTTAAAAGATGTTCGCTTGCAAACCCCAATGCAAGTATTAAGTAAAGATGGTGAACTAATCGCTATTTTTGGTGAACGTCGCCGAATTCCTCTAAAATATGATGAAATCCCACCGATTGTCGTTAATGCTGTTATAGCTACCGAAGATGCACGTTTCCATGAGCATTTTGGGATTGATCCTATCGGTATTGTGCGTGCTATGTATATCGGGTTGAAGGATAAGAGCTTTTCACAAGGTGGTAGTACTATCACCCAACAAGTGGCGAAAAACTTCTTTTTAACACCAGAAAAAAGTATTTCTCGTAAAGTAAAAGAGATGATTATTGCAATTCGTATGGAGCGAGAATTATCTAAAGACGAGATAATGGCGTTATATCTTAATATGATCAACTTTGGTTCGCGTGCTTATGGTGTGGCTGCTGCTTCATATACTTTCTTTGGTAAAACGCCAGATCAGTTAACTATCGATGAAGCGGCACTACTAGCTGGTCTACCCAATGCGCCTTCTGCCTATAATCCAATTTCCCACCCAGAAAAAGCATTAACAAGACGTAATTGGGTTTTAGGTCGTATGCTAGATCAAAATTATATTACTCAAGCGCAATATGATGAAGCGACTAAGAAGCCTTTAAATGCAAGTTATCATACGCCAAAAATTGAATTTTCTGCGCCATATGTTGCTGAAATGGCAAGACAGTTTATGTTCGATAAATTTGGTGAGAACGCTTATACCGATGGTTATAAAGTTTATACCACCATATCTAAGACAGACCAGGTGGCAGCAACAGAATCAATACAAAAGCATATTATTGATTATGATATGCGACATGGCTATCGTGGACCTGAAAAAGTGTTATGGCAAAATAATGAGCCGGCACTAAGTGACGAAAAAATTCAAGAAGCTTTACATAAATATATTTGCTATAGCGGGATGTGCCCAGCCGTGGTTCTAGAATCATCTGATAAGGAAGCAAAAGCAGTATTATCCGATAAAAGTAATATTACTATTGCCTTTCAAGATATGAAATGGGCGCGAAAATTTATCAGTGATAATCAACAAGGTGCCTCGCCGAGAAAGGTTAATGATACTTTAAAACCAGGTCAGCTGATTTGGGTTAAAAAATCTGGTGAGAATTGGGCATTAGCGCAAATTCCAGCAGTTAACGCTGCACTGGTTTCTCTTGATTCTGATAATGGTGCAATTAAGGCGATTGTTGGTGGTTATGATTTCAATTTAAGTAAATTTAATCGTGCAACACAAGCTTTACGTCAACTAGGTTCTAATATAAAACCATTTGTGTATACGGCTACGTTAGAGAAAGGGCTAACGATGGCGACGCTACTTAATGATGCGCCGATCGTTCGTACAACAGGTAGTGTGACTTGGCGTCCAAAAAATTCACCGCCTACTTATGCTGGTCCATTAAGAATGCGAATTGGTTTAGGGATGTCTAAAAATGTGATGATGGTACGTGCATTACGCGCAATCGGTATCGATTATGCTGCCACGTATTTAGAACGTTTTGGATTCCCAAAAGAGAATATTTCACATAATGAATCACTTGCTTTAGGTTCAGCTTCATTTACGCCATTGCAGGTTGCACGTGCTTATTCCGTTATTGTTAATGGTGGGTATTTAATTACGCCTTACTTAATCGAAAAAATTGAATATGACAATGATAGTGGCGTAATTTATCAGCATCAACCATTGATTGCTTGTCATAACTGTAAAGATGAAGTGGTAAAATTTGATTCTGTTTCAGTATCGTTAGATAACGTTGAAAACGAATCAAATGAGACGGGTAGTGAAGAGCCTGAAGAGGCAAATCTTAAAACAGAAGATAATTTAATCTTACCTAATATTAATAAAGACAATAAAACCACTGATGTGACACCTAAATATGCACCACACACCGTTGATAGTGGTATTGCATATATTATGAAAGATGGACTAAGAACAATTGTTTTTGGCGGTTCGGATTGGCAAGGTACTGCTTGGCGTGTAAAAGCATTAGGTCGTAAGGATGTTGGTGGTAAAACGGGTACAACTAACCAATCGAAAGACGTTTGGTTTTCTGGTTTCGGCGGTAACATTGTTACCTCGGTCTGGATGGGGTTTGATGACCACCGACGTGCTTTAGGTCGAACTTTCCGCGCTGAAGCCGGTGCAGTTACCGCTAACCCTATTTGGGTTGACTATATGAAAGTTGCTCTTAAAGATATACCTGAAAAACAAGATGTAAAACCGGATAATGTTATTTCTGTTACTATCGATCAGCGAACCGGTATGTTACCAGGTTCTGGAGCGAGAACGATGTCAGAATACTTTATCAAGGGAACCGAGCCAACTACCTATGGATCGCAAGAAGTTGGTACCAGCGTGAAGGATTCACAAGGTAATACGCAAGAACTATTCTAAGTAAGGTTTTTATATGAATGGTTCTATAAGAATTATTGGTGGAAAATGGCGCGGAAGAAAGTTGTCAGTACTTGATAAACAAGGCTTGCGACCAACCACAGATAGAGTAAAAGAGACTTTGTATAACTGGCTAATGCCAGTTATACAAAATAGCGTTTGTTTGGATTGTTTTTCTGGTAGTGGATCATTAGGTTTTGAAGCCGCATCACGCGGTGCTCAAAATGTCACATTATTAGAGAAAGATAAACAAGTTGCCAATCAGCTTAAGAAAAATAAGCAGTTGATTGCATGTGATAATGTCGAAATTTATTCGACAGATACTTTTCAATGGCTTGATAGACCAGCCCAAAGACAATTTGATATTGTATTTATCGATCCGCCTTTTCATTATTCTTTAATCGAGAAAACACTAGAGCTTCTTGAGAATAACCATTGGCTAAGCCCATCTGCTTATATTTATATTGAATCTGAGCTGGGGCATGATTTTAATATTCCATCAAATTGGTATTTGCATCGAGAGAAGACAGCAGGGCAAGTTCATAGCTATTTATTTATACGAGAAGAAAGATAATGTTCATACTTTTAGGTAAACTAGTCTATTTATTTATATGGTTATTTTTATTATTTAATCTTGTTCATCCGTTTCCTAAACCAGCAAATATTCTCGCTTATATAGGATTGGTTGCTTTTACACTTATTCATGGATTACAAGCATGGATATTACAATCAACAATGGTTAATCAAGAAAAAGAACAGGATAAATTTAAAGCACTTAGATTTTTTATTTTTGGTGTTTTTGAAGCACTTAGCTGGAAAAACAAAAAATAAAGAATAAAATAGGTTGTCAGATATAAATATTTTTGTATAATGCTCACCACTTCTTTCGAAGCGTTCAATATGCGGGAATAGCTCAGTTGGTAGAGCGCAACCTTGCCAAGGTTGAGGTCGCGAGTTCGAACCTCGTTTCCCGCTCCAAGTCAAGATTTATAGTTTTTTATAATCACACAATTAAGAATTTTTATCTTTTAGTATCAGTTATTAAGCTTTATTTTTATATCATTAAAGAGTATTTATGTGTATTATAATCTATTCGTAAGGGGCACAACCAACGGATCATTAAATAGAACAAGCTGTTTACTGTATTTTTGACTGTTTTTTAGTTCTATCTATCAATAATTGGAATCTCTTTTTTCTATTTTGTTTTGGCTTCACACCCTTGTTTTCTATGGGTTAGAATAGCTATACTATTTAGCATAATTATAAAAGATTTAAACAATAAGTTGTGCTTATTAATTAAAGTTAAATCCACAACTTCTTGATGGAATAAAAAACTGCATTAAATAGTATAGTTATGAAGTGTAAGACAGATTTATTTATCTGTTACCAATTGTTATCTTCGGTTATATTAAAAATTGATAAATTTTGTTATGATGACAACCAGAATAGACAATCAAAATTAATAGATATTTTAAGGTCTTTATGGCAGTCATTGATACCCCAAAAGAGCATTCGCTTTCAAAAAAAGGCAATAATACTAAAATGGCATTGATCCGCAGTGGTGTGGAGGCTATGACCATCAATGGTTATGTATCTTCAAATATTGAAAATATTTTAAAAAAAGTTGGTGTGCCAAAAGGATCTTTTTATTATTACTTCAAAAGCAAAGAAGATTTCGGTAAAGCAATCATAGAAAGTTATGATAGTTTTTTTCGTTATAAGTTAGATAAACACCTTTTAAATGAGTCAATTGAATTGCCTTTATCTCGAATTAAGTCGTTTTATGAAGATGCAAAATTGAGTATGGCAAAATATAATTTTGATAGGGGCTGCTTAATCGGAGAATTAACACAAGAGGAGTCGCTTTTACCCGAAGGTTATAGCACTTTATTAGTGGATATTTTACAAAGCTGGCAGCAGAAAATAGCAATTTGTTTGCAACAAGCTCAGAAAATAAAAGAAATAAAATCTAATGTCAATTGTGAAGAGCTTGCGGTATTTTTCTGGTTAGGCTGGGAAGGTGCGGTCACTCGTTCTAAATTGATTAAGAATGCCGAACCGCTTGATATATTTATGCGACAGTTTTTACTATCTATAAAATCCGAACCTTCAGATTAATTATTATATTTTTGTTTCTTTATTCATTTTACTAACAGATTAGAGCAAAAACTCACGTTTGTTGACTTGGCTCTTTCCTCTTAAATTGCCTCTATACAGCATATAAATAATTAACCTTACAAATTCTATTGATCATTACTAGACGATCGGTCTATAATTATTAGACCGATTGTCTAGTAATGATTGCTAAGGAATAAAATATGCTGTTTAAAACCATTCTATTAGAAAAAAATGATACCAAATTCTCTTGCGAGGTTAGTTCTCTCTCAAAAAAAGAATTATTTAAACAAGAAGGCGATACACTTATTCAAGTTCAGTATTCAAGCCTAAATTATAAAGATGCATTAGCTATCACTAATAAAGGACCCGTGGTAAGGATGTGGCCAATGATTCCGGGAATTGATGGAGTTGGGACGGTTATTCACAGCGTCAATCGCCAATATAAAGAAGGCGATTCTGTTATTTTAAATGGCTGGGGGTGCGGTGAGACACATTGGGGATGTTTAAGCCAATATGCTTATTTAAAATCAGACTGGTTAATTCCTTTACCACCTAATATGACACCACAACAAGCAATGAATATTGGTACCGCTGGTTATACGGCAGCATTATGTGTGCAATGCATTATTGATCATGGCGTTAAACCAGAGCAAGGTCGTATTTTAGTTACAGGAGCAACAGGAGGAGTTGGTTCTATCGCAATTATGCTACTGGCTAAATTAGGTTATTCAATAACAGCGGCTACATCTAAAATGCAGGATACGGACTATTTATACCAACTTGGTGCTAGTCATTGCATTGATAGAAAAATACTAAGTGAGTCAGGGAAACCATTGCAAAAGGAACAATGGATAGCTGCTATTGATGTATTAGGATCACATACTTTAGCAAATATTTGTGCCCAAATTCAATATGGTGGCATTGTTGCTGCTTGTGGCTTGGCTCAAGGTTTGGATTTTCCATCAACTGTTGCTCCGTTTATTTTAAGAGGGATAACATTAGCAGGGATTGATAGTGTTATGACCCCTTATCAAAAACGTATTGCAGCATGGAATTTTCTTGCAACGTACTTAGATGCACAACAACTTAATCATATCGCTAATATTATTACCTTGGATCAATGTCAACTAGCTGCTGAGAATATGTTCTCAGGGAGAATCAAAGGTCGGTTTATTGTTGATGTAAACCAATAACATCCAGCTAAACACTAATTTGATAAATCGACAATACGTACTATGGATAGATGATTAACATAACAGAGGACACTCCTAATGAGCCAACTATTTAATAAATTAACTTTAAGATCTGGGGCAGTATTAAAAAATAGAATTGTCATGGCGCCAATGACAATTGAATCCGCTTTTTTTGATGGTAGCGTTACGCAAGAGATGACCGATTATTATGCATTACGCTCGGGTGATGCGGCCGCTATCATTGTCGAGAGTGCTTTTGTTGAAAACTATGGAAGAGCTTTTCCTGGTGCACTTGGGATTGATCACGACAGTAAAATAGAAGGTCTAAAACAATTAGCTGAGGCAATTAAAGTCAAAGGTTCTAAAGCGATTATACAAATCTATCATGCTGGTAGAATGGCTAATCCTGAATATAATGGTGGTCATCAGCCGATCTCTGCTAGCCCAGTGGCTGCGCTTAGGGATAATGCAGTAACACCATTGCAAATGACGTCAGAGCAAATTGAATTAATGATTGAAAATTTTGCGCAAGCAGTCAAACGTGCTTTATTAGCAAATTTTGATGGCATTGAAATTCATGGCGCAAATACCTACCTGATTCAGCAATTTTTTTCACCTCATTCCAATCAAAGATCAGATAAGTGGGGTGGAGATATTGAAAAAAGGTCGTCTTTTCCCTTAGCGATATTGAAAAGAGTCCACCAAATTATACAGGAATATGGTAAAAGTGATTTTATTGTCGGTTATCGCTTCTCACCAGAAGAAATTGAACAACCGGGGATTCGTTTTTCTGATTCCATGTATCTTTTAAATAAATTGAGTTCTTATGGTTTGGACTATATCCATTTCTCTATGGGCAATTGGGATAGAACATCTATTGTTGATACTGATAATAAACAGCAACTTATTAGCCAATATCGTAAACTACAATCAACCACTTTAGCGAAAATTCCAGTTATTGGTGTAGGTGGTATAGCACAAGGTATTGATGCAGAAAATGCACTATTGAGTGGTTACGATCTTGTTAGTATTGGTAAAGGTTATTTGGTTGAACCTACGTGGGCAACGAAAGTTAAAAATAATGAGCTATGTGCTACTTTTGCTGATATCACGCAAAGACAACAACTTAAAATCCCATTCCCATTATGGCATGTTATGGATTTTATGATTGTTGATAGTTTAGCTGAACAGCAAAAATATCAAAAAATTAAAGCATTACAAAATATTGACATTCGTTTTAATGCAGGTAAATACACCGCCTTCGGTCGAGGACATAATGGTGAACTACCGATTACAGTTACCTTCTCTGAAAATAAGATTCTAGATATTTTAGTTGATCAATCTAAAGAGTCAGAAGGTATTGCTAATCCAGCATTTGAGCGTATACCTCAACAAATTATTGATGGACAAACTCTTAACGTTGATGTGATTTCAGGTGCAACGGTCAGCAGTTAAGCTGTTATTAATGGTGTTGCTCAGGCGGTTGATATGGCAGGAGGCAACTCGGAAGCACTACGTTATCGAGCGAAAGTACCTGTAGAGTGGTCATCTCAGCTTATAGAAGAAACGGTGGATATTGTTGTTGTCGGTGGTGGTGGTGCTGGATTAAGCGCAGCGTTATCAGCTATTGATAAAGGGAAAACTGTTATTTTATTAGAAAAATTTCCGGCAATTGGAGGTAATACAATTCGTACTGGAGGTTGGGTTAATGCCGCCGAACCAGAATGGCAAAAACAATTCCCTAGTTTAGCTGGAGAAAAACAAACACTCGTTGAGCTTATCAATATGCCTGAATCAGAGTTTATAGCTGAATATCTACAAGACTTTCAAATATTAAAACAGCAAATAAAAGAATACCTAGCAAAAACCGAGCAAGGTGATTTTCTATTTGATTCTACTGAGCTGCACAGAATTCAAACCTATTTAGGTGGTAAAAGAACGGCTCTTAATGGACAAATTATTTACGGCCAATATGATTTAGTAAAAACGCTCACCAACCGTTCAATGGAATCAATTCATTGGCTAACGGAAAAAGGCGTTGACTTTGATCGAAGCGTAGTAGAAATTCCTGTGGGTGCCTTATGGCGTAGAAGTCATAAACCAAAACGTCCGAAGGGGGTTGAGTTCATTAATGTATTACAACAACGTATTGAAGAAAAAGGTGGGCGAATCATAGTAGATACTAAAGCAGAAAAACTGATCTTAAAAGATAGTAAAGTTATTGGCATTGAAGCGAAGCAAGCTAATGGTTCAAAAATGATTATTCATGTAAATAATGGCGTTATTCTAGCCTGTGGCGGTTTTGGTGCCAACACACAAATGATTAAACAATATAATACCTATTGGAAAGAAATCGCGGATGATATAAAAACAACTAACTCACCTGCTTTGGTTGGTGATGGTATCAAAATGGGAGAAGAAGTTGGTGCTGATTTAGTTGGTATGGGGTTTGTACAACTTATGCCAGTAGGAGACCCTAAATCTGGTGCATTACTTACCGGGCTAATCGTTCCACCTGAGAACTTCGTTTTTATTAATAAACAAGGTAAACGGTTTATAAATGAGTGTGAAAGCCGAGATATTTTATCGCAAGCCTTTATAGATAATGGCGGTTTAGTTTATATGATAGCAGACGAAAAAATTCGACAAACAGCAGCGAATACTTCAGACGAAACTATTGAAAGAGAAATTAAAGAAGGTATTATTTATCAGGCTGATTCTTTAGAAGAATTAGCCGATAAAATTGGTGTGCCTGCGTCTTCATTAATAGAAACCATAAATAAATATAACAATTATGTTGCACAAGGAAAAGATCCTGAGTTTCATAAAAGTGCATTGAGTTTAAAAGTAGAACAAGCCCCATTTTATGCCACACCAAGAAAACCCTCTGTTCATCATACAATGGGTGGGCTTAAAATTGATACTTATGCTCGAGTAATTAATAAACAGGGTAATGTTATTAGTGGATTATATGCTGCGGGGGAAGTTGCTGGTGGAATTCATGCCGGTAATCGTTTAGGTGGTAATGCCTTAATTGATATTTTTACCTATGGTCGAATCGCAGGTGAAAGCGCGGCTGCGTCGATTTAAATAAGAGATGTCATTAAATAAAAGAAGGATGATCACCATTCATTCTTCTTTTAAATTACACTCTCCGCCAAAAATATAAGGTGTCCTAGTAATGAATAGATATGAGGCGAACTTTCCTCTGATGGGAACAATGATTAATCTACTTATTTATCATACTCATGGTGAAAAAGTCCTTAACGAAGCTTATAATTTACTATTAGAATTTGAAACGCGTTTTACTGTAAACCGAACACACTCCGAGTTAATGGAAATCAATAAAAATGCAGGAAGAAAACCGATATATGTTAAAGAGGATATTTTTGAGTTAATTAAACTAAGTAAAAATATAAGTATACAAGCTAATACCCCATTCAACATCGCAATCGGTCCATTAGTTAAGGCTTGGCGAATAGGTTTCAATAACGCAAAGCGCCCAACTGATCAAGAAATAGCTGATTGCCTATCATTAGTTAATCCCAAAAATATTTTACTCAATCAAAAAGATAAAACTATTTATCTAACAAAAGAGAGAATGGAACTTGATTTGGGTTCAATTGCTAAAGGCTATTTTGCTGATCAAATAAAAAAAATATTTCTCAATCATGGAGTAAGTAGTGGGTTTATTGATTTAGGAGGAAATGTACTGACTATTGGTTGTTCACCCAATAATCTCAATAATAACTGGGTTGTGGGTATTCAAAATCCTTTTAAGCCACGTGGTAATATGATTTGTGCTGTTCTAACAAAAGATTGCTCTGTTGTAACATCTGGAATTTATGAACGATTTCTTTCTGTTGATAATAAACGTTATCACCATATACTTGATTCAATTACTGGAGCGCCTATTATTACTAATATTGCGAGTATTACTATTATTTCAAAGCAATCTCTTGATGGTGAAATATGGAGTACTGCTGGTTTCCTGTCAAACGCTCAGCAAAGTATCGAATTTTTAAATCAGCAAACGAATATTGAAGCTATTGTTATTACTTGTGATGAAAGGATCTACCTAACTAATGGGCTTGTTCGAAATAATCTCTGTATTCAGAAAATAGTAGAGTAATAACCTTAATAGATAATTATAAACCCTTCAAATTTAATATATTAAAGGGTTTATTAATATAAAATACTACTTACTAGTTCTGTTGATATAACAGATAATATCTGGATTTATCTTATTAATGGTATCTTTGGGTAATGTTGTATCCTTTAATCGACAAATATTGGTTGTACCATAATCTTCATTTTTTTCATGGGCATTAGTTCTTGCCCATACGGTTACATGAGCATAATCTTGATTATCACATTTTTTTTCTGTTAGATTAAAAGCATGAATCGAATTTCTGGGAATATATAATAAAGCATCCTTTGAAGGGGTTGTTGGTGCCCAATAACTATCTAAATCCACTATTTTAGATCCTTCTAATTGAATAACTAATTGATTTGGCAATGAAGATAATAAGGTAAAAATATTTTCTTCTGGAGAGACAACAAACTGTTTAATTCCATCATTACATGATGGTTCTCGAATTGTATAATAGATTTCATTTGTGTCATGATGATGATAAGGGTAAAAAGTGTTACCTGATTGAACTGTCATACCAATTTCAGCTCCTACTGCTTCACCATTAATTGAATCAATTTGTAGCAACCCCCAATGTCCCATAATTTCAGCATAAGCATAACCCGCACGAAAATTTTCATCTCCTGTGTGTTGGTTTCTTTCTGTATTTGTTGAGTACATCGGAACCCAACCGACACTAGCCCAAAGAGTAGGAAGTGCTCTGGCACTGATATCATTTACAAAATTTAGTGGCATTTTGATAGAATCATCAGTTGTAACTGAATAAAATTGTTCTGAAAACTTAGTACCAGCGGTTTGAATTTGAACTTTGTCACTATTTTGATAGTATTTATGTAATGATGGTCGTTTTAACCACATAGCAACATCTGATTGTCTTTCTAATGTGTCATTAGGACTATATAATCCATCTATTCTTTTTTGTGGTGAAAAACATTGAAACGCTTTTTCTTTATTATGGACAATTGTATACAAATGCTTAACAAGTACTTGTACATCCCGGTTATCCATAATACATTGGCGTATTGGTTTATTTGGTGAGATAGACGAACCTGTTTGTATAATAGCGGTGTCAGAATTTGTGCAATCAGGTGACTGAGATGTACTTAGTGCTTCTGCTAAAGTACCTAAATATATGATGGTTTCATCCCACAATTTATCAACTAGTATTTTTTCTTCATCAGAATAATTCTGTGGAGCATTACGACAAATAAATTTAGCATTTTCAATAGACTTTGAATCAATAAAACTAGGAACATCCGTTTTAGCTAAAGTATTCATGCTACAAAAGACTAGCATGATCAGAGCGAGTTGTTTTTTCATAAAATTCCTTATTTATATATTGAGTATAAAAATACTTCTTTAGTTCAATTTATTAAACAATAAAATAGACCGGTTGTCTATGAATGTTTTTTTGGTAATTCCAATAGATGTTAACGATGGTTTTAGCTTCATGCTAATAAATGATGGTTAGTTTAGATTTATTTATAGGTAATATGCATTTAGGTATAAAAGTATAATGAGTAAAGTATACAATATATTAAATTTTATATTTTAAGTTGTTACTTTTGAAAATAGTATTATGCCTATTTTAGTCGTTATATTAACCAATAAAAAACTTTTATAGGATATAAAAATATCCTTGTGATCACTCAAATAAATTAATTTTGCCTTAAAGAGCTATCGATAAAGATGTTTTCTTAATCGCTCAATAATGCAGAATTGATCTAACTAAATGATTATAAAATACCTTATTGATTTACTATAACTAGGATGTAGTAAGTAACGATAGAACAAAACAAGGCTGTTAACTACAACATTACGATAGATAATGCGATGACTATTCATCAGCAAACAGAATCTTTTTTTTCGTAGATACCTTTTAACAATAACGACTACGATTTAGCTGATGCAGTCAGGAAAGCCGATGCTAACTACATCAACAAGAAAATGTCTAGCTATTATTTGTGTCGCACTTAATACTGTTGATGCAGTTTTTTGTGAAAAACTCTTTTATGCTGGTTTGTCAAATAAATCGTTTTTACTAAAGCATTGGGCGCGCTAGGCGATAACGATCTTATCAGTTAATAGAAATGATTTAGGTTAGCTCACATACCGCATAACGATTTAAAGTCTTTTCCCTTGTGCATTCTAGGTGATTTGTATTGGTTAACCGCTCTCTCATATTAAAATAGGTATACAATAGAAAGTGCTACATTAGTACTATATAGTTTTTTTAAAATGATTACATTTCAATGAAGTAAATTTAAATAAAAAAGAACGATTCCCGCTCCAATTTCATCTTAACACAAAATTTTTTCTGAAATTTTTTAGATGTTTTATTATTTAATCTGGAATAAAAAACGATTAATTCTTAATGAATTTTGTGGAATTTTAAGCTTTATAATTAAATAAGCTAGCCGTTATAGTTAACTTATTTACAATTAAAACATTATTATTTTTGTATTCATTAATTAATAAGTTAATAATGAATAATTATGCTGTTTCTGGTTTTTAACACCCACAAAGCAACAATACAAATAAATTGATACATTAGCAACAGATCTCATTGCTGGAATTTGAAATTCTTGCTATTAAAAGCAGTAATTAAAATTTTATAAACACGATTATTTTTGTCCTGATTAGAAACTATCAGTCGTTTTAAAACCTCCGCCACCTGTTGATGAGCTGGATGAAAACCCACTGTCACTTGATGAACTATAAGATGACGAGGAGGAAGAACTCGAAGAGGAAGATGAGCTCGAATAGGAAGATGATGATGATGAGCGTGAAGAGGATGAAGAGAAAGAAGAAGATCTCCTTGATGATGAATCGTCACTCGCCCATCCTGAATTATGATTAGATGATTTTAATTCTCTCCTTATTGCTCTATACCCAAAAAGGGTTTGAACAACTGTTTCTGGAAAAATTTGATTGCTAAATAGCTGGTCTAATAAATCATTAAGCTTGAACGATGGTATGTTATATTCATAAATTGAGCTAGGAATATTGTTTTCCCTAAATAAATAGAATGTTTGTTCAAAACGATTATAAACATTGTCTAATTCGTTAAGCGTTTTTAATAACGAGGCCAGATATGCATCAATATCAAGTATTTGTTTATTTATCGCGACAATTTTTTCTAATAATTTATCATCTTCTGTTGATTTAGTTTGTAAAGTTAAATCATTAAGTTGACTTAAAGATTGTTTTTGTAACAGTTTAACTAATTGATTTGAAATTAGTTTAAACTGCGAATTATTGCCTTTTTGAAGTTCTTGTAAGGTATTTTCTGTATCTTGTTTCTGTTTTTTATAATGTGCTAAATCTTGCTCAGTTAGCGCAATTGTTTTTTTCAATTTAGATAAATTTAGGTTAGTATCAACCTCGCGTTCTTTACGCTCTTTTGCTTTTAATGCTTGCTCATATGCTCGTTTTTTATTATTAAACCGTAGCTGAGATTCTTTATATAAATCTTTAAGCATTTTATGATTTTTGAAATTTTCTGAAAAATTGATAAATCTTGCTACCCATGAGTCTAAATAACGAAATATTTTTAAGGCTTTATAATTTTTCTCTCCAAAGCGACGATTAATTAAATAATTGTAATAGTAATTTTGTTGATATTGTTTCAACTTGGTTGAAAACTCTTGTTGTGAACTTTTGAAGTTTTTTGTTTCTTTGGTTAGCTCGTCTTTAGTAATGTTATAATTATTTAATAGTGATAGATAATCTGCATCACTTTCAAGTTGTCGAATCTTTTCCGCGGTTAATTCATCTAATTTTAATAATGTTTCATCCATTTTTTGTTGGGAATCAGCAATAAAATGATCTAAATTACTGGATTTATTTTTTAAATTACAGTTTAAATCCTTTAACTGTTTGATGATTTTCTGAATTTCCAAATCGTTATTTTGGGGAGATTCTAATAGATAAATAGTCGCTATCTTTTGATAAATCTCTACTTGTTTATTTGTCAAATCAAGGATTTTTTGACGAGAGTTTTGCACCTCGTTATTAGTTTTCTCGATTGCACTAAAGATTTCCTGAAGTTTTATTTCAATACTTCGTTCAATATTGCTAGATTGCATATTTACCACTCTAAAATCCTACCTGCTTTAACTGTATTAGGACAGTTAAATTCTAGACGACCAATGGGTTTTTTACATAATTTATTTTCATCAATATGCCCATCGGCAATTTTATCTTTTTTAACCTTATTAAATTCTTTTTGAGAAACCTGCTGACCAAACATATCTACGAGTTTCGTTTCACCTGTTTCAATACTGGTTACCCATAGCGGTGTTGCTATTCCGGATGATGTTGTTGGTGTGACAATCACATACCAAGATTTACCGTTTGTTTTTTCGTGGGTGCGCTCAACTCCTGATTTATAATTAGGTTTGTCAACAATAGTAAGTGTCAAATTAGTTTGAGCTAGATTGAAATAATAAGACATCATTTGTTGATAATTTTCAAACTTATCAAAGTTGAGATTTTTTAGGTCAGCTTGTAAATCACTTTGTAAAGCAATAACAGGTACCATATCCGACTTCGGAACTTTTAGGGCTAATAATTTCTGATTATCAATCTGAATTTTATTTATAATGGTTTTTGCTCGTTCTGTGGAATTGTAAAGTGTTTCAATTTGATTGAAATCGATAACTCTTTGTCCTTGATTAAGATTATCAAGAACGGTATCGACTGCATTTTGTAGTACGTGATACTCTTTGCTTGTTTTTATAAACTCATCATCATCTATTAAATTAGCTAGCCGCTTATCATCTTCCAATAATTTTTTTAATATATTTAATTGAGTTCTAATATCCGACAATTTAGTGGTTACTGAGTCATTAATTTGCTTAAATTGTTTAACTAAACCATTTTCATCATCTGTAATAAAAGCCCCGTTAATGGTTGGCTTGGTGACTGTGGGAATAATTTTCTGGCTAAGTAGATTAGAAATTGAGGTCTTTAAATTTTTTACTGGAATCTGCGCATAATGAACAGTAGTTTTATCAATTTGCTTAAACTCGTTGCGTAATTCTGTTAATGAATCTTCCGACGCTAATATTTGACTATAGTAACTATCAATTTTTTGTCTAACGTCTCTTGTATAGATTAAATTATTAAAAAAGATTAAGGCTAAAATAAATAAAAATATGCTAAAAAGGCTAAATATTAACTTTCTTTTGATATAACAACGAACTAGAAAATGTTGAAACCAAGGACGTTTAGGTGCAACAAACCGTAACCGATTATCAAACCAAAGATCGATTCCTTCATCAACGATTTTATCGTCCACAATTTGACCTTTGGCTTCATAGAAGGTTTTAATGTTTTCTTTTAAATTAGCTCGTAATCCTTCGCGGTCAAGGTGCTCAAGTAGTAATTGTTGTTTTTGATATAATTCATCAATTATTGCCATTGCACCTAGTTGGTCACTAAGTTTAACATCCTGCATTAACCATCAACCTTCAAGATAATATTATTAAAGCGCTGTTTTCCATCTTCCACTATACGATCGATTTCTTTAGCATTATCAATCGATTCATTTCTTAGCTCTGTAATTAATTGTTGGCTTGATTCTTGATAATTGACAATGGCTTCAACTAATGCACGTAAAGAATCAGCTTTAATCGTCGAACCATAACCAGCTCTTAAACTTTCTTCAAGTTGCTTATTAGCTGAAGTAGCAATACTTTCAATGCCTTTATTCATACCATCTTTCATTGCTTCTAGTGTTTTAGTGCTTTCACTCAAACCTGTCAATGAAGTTATAGAAGCGCTTAATGCAGTAAATACAATTTCGTTGGTTGAAAAAAAGCTTACACTTTGTTGGTAGACACGCTCTTTTATGGAGGTTGTTTGTTGCAATCTTGCAAATACTGCTTCGGCAGAATTATAAGAAACGGTTAAATTATTGGCGAGATCTAAGATGATTTGATAACGGCTATCTTCTTGTTGTACATTGCGTAGAGCTTCGTCTCTAGCAAGTTCTAATCGTCCTCGAGCGACATGATCATCACCTGTAAAATTATCAACTTGAGCAATAGCGTCGGTTAATTTTTGTTTGCGTTCTTCAAGACGATCTGTCGCAATTTGCAGTACTTCTTCAGCAACGATTTGAGCTTGTTTTAGTCCAAAACGGAAATCTTGGTAGGCGTTTAAAATAATATGTTCACGCTCGACTTGATTACTTGTTTCTTTTGAAACATCTAAATAGGTTTTTTTTATTAAACTAAAACGATCAGGAATAGAACCACGTTGAAATGTCATCCAACCCATTTTAATTTTTTCCAAAAGATCTAACTTTCCGTCATCTAACCAACCAAGCATTTTTTCCATATCGGTACGAATACTATCAAAATGCTTAACAATATTAGAATAGCGATCAGAAACATGTACGCCATCAATTTGTTCCCGGACTACTTCATTAAATGCGCTTTGTTGTTGCAAAGTGTGAGCAATGGCGATAATACGATTTTTATCAATTTCAGCAACATTATCCAATAACTTTAAAATTGGCGCATCAGCCTGAGGTTTAACCATGATACCGATTTTATTCAACAACTGTACTGCTCTATCTACATATGAAACTATTTGACTAGACATGTTTAATATTCCTTTAACTATTGTTCCTTAGTTAATTAAGAAAACTAAAAAGATTATATATCACTAAAAAAGTTATCACAAATTAGGATTAATTAGTTGTGAAATATAAATTTTAATTAAACTGTGATAAAAAACTAAGCTAAAGATGAACAAGGTAATAATATCCAAATTATTGAATATACCTAGATTTGACTTCCTCCTAGTTCTATAGGCCTAGAAGGAGGTCCATCTTAATTTTATTTGCATCTTTTTTATAATTTGGCTAACTTTTCCTGCCAGTATTCTTGATATTGTGGCAGACGTTTTTGTGCTGTTTGGTACACCTGTTTTAGTTCAGTAGTATCGAGTTTTCTTTCCAGTCTCTCCATGGCATAATCTAGTTTTTTCTGCTGCATATATGCCATAAACAGTAGTGAGGCATCATACACTTCACCCATATCCGGCGTAATTTTTTCAAGCTGTTTGATTGCCCGATAATTATCATCCTTATAAATCCCGGCTCTTAAAGCTTCATCCAAATAGATTATACCGGGCTTGGATTTATCAATATTTGGGCTTCCTTTGGGACTATCGAAGTAATAGTGTTGTTTTCGCAGTGCGAGTAATTTTTCTTTATCAGGCGCTTGTTTGTTCATTGCAACAGCAATCTTAGCAAAATCCATTACACCGTAAATTAGCTGAGCTTGGTTTTTACCATAAATTCCCATACCCACTTGATAGGGGGTGCCACTAAAATCAATCACTATTTTTTTTCCAAAGCAATACGCCTGTTCTGCACCCCAAATAATAGTAGAGTCGGGATTTATTTTATTCTGCACTTTATAAAATTGGATAATAGCATCGAAAATGTAGGGATTCGTTATCGTTAATGGTGCAAAAATAATTGCTCTCCATGAGGAATCATAAGTATATAATTCATCGAGATCAAAACCGCGTTTTTTAGCTTGCAATGGTGTAATGACACAAGGTGGATTTTCAATAAAATCTTGCTCATCGATGATTAACGGTTCGGAATCGCTTTTTGGTTTAGGTGAGATGTTATAAAAAATTGGTTGACTGCTAACTTCTCCTTCATCCTTAAGAGCTTCTAAAGCTAAATCATGAAAATCTGCATATATCAGTTTTTCTTGTGGATCAGTCGCATTATTAAATAATTTTTTTAACTTTTTAAGACTATCATTAGGTTCACCAAAAAGATATTCTACTAAATAAGTCAATTTACAATATGGGTTTTGGGGCTCGTTACTTCTGTAATAATCCGTCAGACTAGCTAAATTTTGCGGAATTTTATAAAATTGACTGGATAATTCAGACATATGTTGACCTTGAGTTAATTGCAATAGCGCAATCGCAACCGCAGTTTCGGGCGTAATACCCCAATATTTTTCCAGAACAATACCAAAATTACCTGCCAAATATTCATGGTCACCATCGGTTTCAAGTGCAAATTTAATAGCCAAATCCATATGTTTCACATCCGTCATTGCCAGGGCAATAGCAGCAAATGCCCCGGCGACTGAATTATATTCATCTTGTAAATCAAAACTACAATCAAATTCATACATGGTTAAGTCAACAAACTCTCTTATTTTATCATGTAAACTTTCGTACATCGCTGCTTTGCGGAAAAAGACATGTGAACAACAAGCTATTCCTCCTGCCCCTAGCTCTAATTCTTCAAAGTCTTCATATTCTTCAACGTATTTAGCGAATTCAGAATAGTATTCAGGCTTGGCAACAAAATAAATATGAAGCCAATGCCCCTCAAATATATTTGAATAACCTTTTGCCATTAAGCCATTTAAATAATCAAGCGCATCTGAATATGCCTGTTCACTTTCTTGTTTGAAGCGTAAGTAAATTTCACCGCCCGTAGGCATGGCTCTGGCGATAATGGTGTCAGTTTCACAAAAAACATCAGTTTCAGTAAAAGTATCATAAAAACGTTCGGTTTCTGATTGATTGTCTGAATCGTCTTTTTTTCCTGGCTTGCTATCTCTAATGCCCAGCTTATCCCACGCTTGTTTTTGTAGTATTGCTGGTTCATATCCTTTATCAACTAAGTCTTGAATATGTATATCAGCATATTTAAATCCAAAATTTTCCCATTCAAACTGTAAATCAACTAAACGCCATTTGTTATAATCAAAATCGCAGTATTTATCTAACAAAGAACGTCCCTTCGATTCAGCCTCTTTTTCACCCGAATAAAGATATTTTTTTAATAATGCTAAAATTCTATCGGTATCATAATTATCAATAATGCCATTGAAGGCAAAATATTCCTCAACCGTGTTAGTTAGCAAATCTGCATGATATTCTTCTGATTGCTCCAGATATTTTAGGTCGCTTTCAATCTCAAGTATCTTTGTTTGTCGGTAGGTTTGTTCTATTGGTGTTTCGATAAGAATATTATCCGGTTGACAAAGACTAATTCTGAAATATTTACTAGTCATATCACCAAAAAAACCATCATCCAGCATTTTTTGAAGTTTTTCGGTAAGTAGTGAAACTAAATATTGATTATTTATCTCAACACCATAAATACTCGCATTATATTCTAGCTCATTTATACTTTCTGAATAATAGCGTTTGGAATTTCGTTCATTGAATAAAGCATATATTTCCAGCGTTTTATAATCAAAGGTGATATTAAAGCCACAAACATTTTCAGGGAATTTGTTAGCTGGAATATTTTTTTCATCTTCTGCCTGAGTAGTATCAAAAATGCTCTGTAATGCGTTAACTATTTTATCCACCATTTGTATCGGATAATCGGTAAGATATTGTTCAGCCAGACGATGGATTGATTCGACGTGAGTCTTGTTGTGGTCATAAATATATTTCATCACGCCTTGGGCAAAGATGCCTACAAATTTATTTTCTGGATCTCTAATTTTCAAAAGATAAGTAATGCAATCAAAATGCATAGGTGAGATGTTCTTCATAAGTTTTGAAAAAATGAGTTGAAGCATCTCTCTGATAAAAATTTGAAATTTAAGATCATTTGGACTTAATGCTTTTAATTGTTCAAATGTCGCTTCGATATCGAATTGCTCACCTTGCTTTATATAGTTTTGTAACAATATTTTTAAGTTATCAAATTCTTGTTCTTGTGGTGTTTTGGTTAAAGTGCCTTCTTTGATCGGGTTATTAATATTTTTTGTTAGTTGTTGAACTGGAGGTACTTTACGTAACTCTTCTAAATCAAATGGATTCGGTTTACCTTCACCAGCCCATTCATCTAGGTCAAACCACGGTTTTTCTTTACCATCATCAATCACATCTTTGGGTGGTGTGAGTTTTGGGTGGTTTTTCGGTTTTGGGGCATCGGGCATTTTGATGATTATTTTTTCTGTACAGGTTGATTGTTCAAGCGCTGGTGGGATCGCTTTTTCCTGATAGCCTTTTTTGATTTTCGATCTGATCAGTTTGTTGGCTTCTTTTTCCGCATCGGCAGGCGATGAAAACGTTTTAACTTGTGTTTGTCCTTTTGCCCCTATCTTACCAAATACGATTGTTAGGGATTCGTCTTGTTGGGTGATATACCAAAATTTATTCGATAATGCATCCTTAAACTCCAGATAATACTTCATTTCCTATATTCCTAATTATAATTCTATGTCAGTTCTTATAAATAAATTGAAAAGTAATTAATATAACTTTTTAGTTTATAAAATTTTGATTATAAAAACGACCATTATGAGTGTGTTGATTTAGTAAAACCGAGATGAAGAATTTTATTACTATAAATTATGTTATTGACTAATTTTTAACAATAATTTTCTATAATTACTTTCGAATTAGAATATTGCTTAGCAGTTTTTTAAGAAACTTTACATTATTATATGTAAATTTTTATAATTTTATTGTTGTTTTTAATGGTATATGGTACAACTAGCAATTGATAGTTGATTTTTTTGAAAGGTTAATTCCTTAATATTTCTGAACTATCAATACTTTTCTTTTTTCCATCTTAAATATTCAAAAATGATTTTGAGCTTTGTTTTTCAATAAAGTAATAATTGTTTTATCTATCAACATGTTATCCAAGTTATTTAAAAAATAAATCCAGTATTTATTTTGAAATGTAAGGTTCACATTATTCAAGAGTTTCATTAATTAAGTTTTTCATGTTTTTAAATTAAAAATTGGATTATAACCAATAAAAGATTTAGTGAGATAAAATATGAATAAAATAAATAAGTTAATTTTGAATTCACAATATGCTGTTAGTAATTCAAGGAAAGGAAAATTTAAAGGTAAAGCATCTCTAATCAAATTTATTACTACAACAAGCATAACTTTAGCAATGACAAATCCAAGCTTTGCTCAGTGTATTACTAGCGATCCAAATAATCAGGCTTGTACCGGTGATGTAAATAATCCCAACGGTAATGGGTATGAAAATACAAATTCTTCTGATATTTTCTCTTTTGTCCAATCTGATGGATCTATTACAGGTAGTAAAAATGGGGTAGAAATTAATTACCATGGCAATGGTATTTTGAGCATCAATACATTAGCGAAAGTTTTTGGTAACGGAGGGGATGGAATTAATGCTCAAAATAGTAGCAATTCACAAGATATCAAAATAACACAATTAGTGAGTGGTGAAACGAGAGGGAGTAAATCGGGCATAGAGGCTACTAATAATGGTAAAGGTTTAACCATTATTAATACAGCTGGAATAATCTCTGGTAATCAGGATAACGGTATATCAGTGCTCAATGGGACTCAATCTACCGATTTAACTATTAATCAATCAAGAGGCAGTATTGAAGGGCATAATCGTGGAATAAGTGCTGAAAATCAAGGTAATGGTATCTCTGAAATCATTGTTTCCGGTAATGTGAATGGATTGAGTAGTGAAGGTATATTTGTAAAAAATAGCACTAATAGCAAGAATATTACAATTAATCAATATGATGGTAGTACGGTTAGTGGGCAAAGTTATGGTTTGGCCGCTTATAATAATGGTAAGGAACAAACTGATATCACCATTGCTGGTTATGTTGAAGGCCGTAATAATGATGCAATTTATTCAGAGTCGTCAAGTACAGCATCAGATATCTTTTTAACGCAAATGGCTGATTCTCAAATTAAAGGTCATAATAACGGTATTAATATTCTTAATAATGGTAATGGATTTAGTGATTTAATCATTTCTGGTTCGGTAACAGGTGAGCAAATTGATGGTATTGTTGCTAAAAATCTTTCAGATACATCAACTGCTATGTCTTTAAGACAGTTAGGCGGTAGTATTTATGGTCATGTGAATGGTGTGAATTTATTGAATAATGGTAATGGTGATACCACTATCTCAACTAAAAATAATATTCAGGGTGATCAACAAGATGGTATTGTAGTTGTAAATGGAACTAGTTCTAGTAATATAAAATTAAATCAGATATCAGGTACGATTAAAGGTCATAATAATGGCATAAATATCACTAATAATGGTAAAAAGTCGACGATCATTTCAACTTCTGGTGTTGTTGAGGGTGCTCAAAACGATGGAATTAGGGCAATCAATAACAATTCGACAACCTCTAATATGAGCGTTATTCAGTCAAATGGCACAATTCATGGAAATCTTAATGGCATAAATGTAACGAATAATGGACAGGGCTATACGTCAATTCAAACAGCTAAAAATATTATTGGTGATCAAAATGATGGTATTGTGGTTACTAACGGTAATACATCAAGTGATTTAACGATAATCCAATCAGCAGGTAGTATTGCTGGCAAACTTCGTGGCATTAATTTAACCAATAATGGAAAAGGGAATACAAATGTTAATCTTAGTGGCTCAGTAACAGGCGATATTAATGAAGGCGTTGTAGTTCAAAATGGTACACAATCAAGTCACTTAAATTTAATTCAGATAGCAGGAAAAATCAAAGGCTTATTAAATGCGGTTAATTTAGTTAACAATGGTGTCGGTTCAACAAGTGTAAAAACTTCAGGCGATTTAGAGAGTGTTCAACAACATGGTTTGTTCGTTTTAAATAATAGTACAGCCAATAATCTTAATATTGATCAATTTGGAGGTACGATTACAGGTAATTATAATGGACTTAATGTAACCAATAAAGGAAGTGGGACGACTGAAATAAAAATTACAGGTAAGGTTTTTGGTAATAATTCTGATGGCATTTTTGTGCTTAATGATGTTGCGGCACAGAACTTAATTGTTTCTTTGAACGACTCAGGATTTGTTAAGGGCCATAATAAAGGACTCAATTTAACAAATAAAGGAAATGGTGAAACAAAAATTCTCTTAAATGGCAACATTGAAGCTGATCAAGATGATGCTATTTATGCTATAAATGAAAATAATGCTACTAACTTGACTGTTCAACAATTAGTAACCAGTAGTCTTAATGGTTTAAGAAATGGCATAGAATTAGAGAATACAGGATCTGGTTCTACAATTATTACTACTTATGGAACGGTTAGTGGTGAACAACAAGCTGGTATAGTTATTAATAATCGAGGTACAAGCACTGATGTTAATGTTAAACAAAATTCTGGAACAATTTTTGGTAAAAATAATGGAATAACAATCAATAACAGTGGTACTGGCTCAACGGTTATTGATATCTATGATACGGTTTATGCGAATGGGACCGATGTAAACAATAATTTAGATGCGGGTATCTATACAACAGGTAAATCAGACACAACAACTAATATTAACCTTAATGATGGTGCTAATGTTTATTCTGTTCTTGGTACAGCAATAAGAAATGATGTGACCAATTCTATTGTTAATTTAAATAGTGGTTCTAAAGTAAGTGGTAAAATATTGCTAGGAACAGGTGATGATACGCTTAATATCAATCAAGGCTCTGATATTTCAGATTTAACCATGATTGATGGTGGACGTAAAAATATTCGAGCTAGTTCATCGAATGAAATGGATGTTCTTAATTTTAGTACCCATCTAGTTGGATCTTCTGATTCAGTAGGTATTCGTGGTGATGTAGCGATTCTTAACTGGGAAAATATCAATGTTGGTTCAAACGGAAGGTTATCATTAACTGGTAACTTAAATACCGATAAGCTTACTCTAAATTCAAATGCTATTTTAGATTTTGTTCCAAGGATACATCAAGCTTCGGTAAGTGGCGATGTTTATAATAGTGGTACTATTGCGCTGAATAATAATTTTACTGGAGATCATCTAACTATAACCGGTAATTATATTGGTAATAATGGTCAGCTTTTGCTTGATACAGTATTGCAAGATAGTAGTAGCTCAACTGATAAGTTGTTTATTGGAGGGAATGCTTCCGGAAATACATTGGTTAAAATAACCAATATTGGTGGATTAGGTGCAGATACTGGCAAAACGAATGGTATTGAAATTGTCAATGTTAATGGTGTAAGTTCGAACGATGCATTTAATTTAGAAGGATCACATTTAGATGTGGGCGCTTATGAATACTATTTACATAAAGGCGATATTAATCAACAAAATAATAACTGGTACTTACGTTCTAGTAAACCTACTGAACCAACTAATCCAACGAATCCAACTAATCCAACTAATCCAACTAATCCAACAAACCCAACAAACCCAACAAACCCAACAAACCCAACAAACCCAACAAACCCAACAAACCCAGAGCAACCTGTTAATCCAGTGTCTCCGAATAAGGTTGCTTATCGTAAAGAAGTACCAATGTTTGCTGGGGTAGCGGCACAATTACGTCAGGCTGATTTAATTATGCAAGCAAATATGCATCAACGTATTGGTAATACTTTACTACCAGACTCAGAAATTAGTTGGGGACGAATAATCGCTGAGCGCACAGATATAAAACAAAATGGTATAGCTGATACACATAGCAAAGGAAATTATACTGGTTTCCAAATAGGTAGCGATATCTGGAAAAAAGAAGATAGCTATTGGCGTGCAGGTGGTTACTTCGGTTATTTACATGGTAGTTTAGATGTTGATGGTTTTGCCAGCAGTATGAAAGGATATGTAGGAAAAAATAGCTCAAATAGTTATTTCTTAGGTCTCTATGGCAACTATATGGATGAGAATGGGGCTTACTTAGATTTGGTGTTCCAAGGGGGGCGTCATAAAGTAGACATTAAACCAAATTATAATAAAAATAGTAAACAAAAAGGAATAGGGTTAAGTGCTTCCGCGGAAGTCGGTAAACCATTTGATTTAAATTATTATGATTGGCGAATTGAACCTCAGTTTCAAATTATTCACCAATGGATGAATCTTAATAATAGTCATATAAGTGGTAATACCACCGTCAAACAAAGTCATAATGATTCATGGCTTTTCCGAGTGGGTGCTAGACTTGAAAATCATTTTCAGTCAGAGTTAGGAACATTCCACCCTTATACTCGTTTAAATTTATACTATTCGCCCGATGGTTCAGATCGTATAAGATTTGATTGTTCCAGAGCCTCAACTAAATTTAATAGTGGTGCTGGTTATACAAGTACGGAATTGGCTATTGGTGGTAGTTATGAATTTAATAATCAAGTTAGTGCTTATACTGAGATTGGTCATACTTGGTCCAATAGTGGAGATGCAAACGTTAAGTCGCCAATTAATGGCTCTTTAGGAATAAGAGCTAATTGGTAACACGAGTAATAAACTAAGTTGTTTATCTTCCTGACCGATACTTTTAATAGAAAGTATCGGTTTTTTTCTTTATTCATTTAAAATAATTAATCTTAATAATTAATCTAAGTCATATAAAAAATAGTTATCATAATAATTTTTTTATAGTTTTAAGATTTATTTATGGTAATGTTTTTGCATTGTTTTGTTATATAAGGAAGTTCCATGACTCATTCAACCAATCCTTTGGTGCGTTTTTATTTTAAAGTAGGGCTTATTCCTCAAATTGTTTTGGGTTTGCTCTTAGGTATAACATTAGCAGCAATTTCTAAAGACGTTGCGTTAAATATGTCTTTTATTGGCTCGCTTTTTATTAATGCCTTAAAATCAGTCGCGCCAATTTTGGTACTTATTTTAGTTATTGCGTCAATATCTAATCACCAACGTGGTAAACGCGCTAATATGGGTAAACTTTTTGCCCTATATTTTTCGGGAATGATGTTGGCCGCTTTGTTAGCAACTATTGCTAGTTTCATCTTCCCTTCTGATATTTCATTAGGTGATGCTGCTGATCAGAGTAAATTAACACCTCCAGGTAGTATTATTGAAGTATTAAAAACTCTGCTAAATAAAATGATAGACAATCCAGTTAATGCGCTTGTTAATGCTAACTATATTGGGCTCATTGTTTGGGGAGTCGGAATTGGGATTGCATTAAGACACTCAAGTGAAACAACCAAAACGATGATGAGCGATCTTTCTTTAGCAATTTCATTCATTGTAAAAATCATTATTCGTTTTGCTCCATTAGGGGTTTTTGGTTTGGTTGCTTCAACACTTGCAGAAACAGGATTTGGTGAATTACTTAAGTATGCTCATCTATTAGTTGTATTAGTGTCTTGTATGTTAATTGTGGCATTAATTATTAATCCATTATTAGCTTATATTGTAATGCGTAAAAATCCGTATCCATTGGTTTTTACCTCATTAAAAGATAGTGCTATTCCTGCTTTCTTTACTCGTAGCTCAGCAGCAAATATTCCAGTTAATATCGAAATTTGTAAAAAATTAAAAATGGATGAAGAT
Organism: Gilliamella sp. wkB195; assembly: GCF_001690445.1. Lineage (NCBI taxonomy): Bacteria > Pseudomonadati > Pseudomonadota > Gammaproteobacteria > Orbales > Orbaceae > Gilliamella > Gilliamella sp. wkB195. Next base: position 31,655 of record NZ_LZGP01000027.1, on the reverse strand, counting down.
ACTTATTCTGTCGCTGTACCACTGGGCGCAGCAATTAATATGTCAGGAGCGGCAATTACTATCACTATTTTAACGTTAGCTACCGTAAATTCTTTGCATATAGACGTTGATATTCTTTCTGCAGTATTACTTTGTATTGTGACGAGTATATGTGCTTGTGGTGCATCAGGAATCGCAGGTGGTTCATTACTGCTTATTCCTGTCGCTTGTAGTATGTTTGGAATACCTAACGAAATTTCAGCTAAAGTCATTGGTATCGGTATAGCTATTGGTGTTATTCAAGATTCGGTTGAAACTGCGCTTAATTCATCAAGTGATGTTGTATTTATTGGTGCAGTATCAGAAAAAGTAAATCGTGGAAAAACTAGATAATGATATCTTAATCTTAAGTTAACCAATATTTATTATTAAGCCTGATAACTATCAGGCTTTTAAATTAATTGAATAGTGCTTTTACTCATCAAATTATTGCATTTGGTTATTTGACTATTTATTATGATTTTATTGCTGTAGGTATTAAGGAATTATCATGTCATTCAACGCCATTATTTTAGAAAAAGATGAGATTAATGGGTTTTCACATTCATTAAAAACCATCACTAAACAACAGTTGCTGCAACAACAGGGTGATACTCTAGTTCAAATTCACTATTCAAGCATCAATTATAAAGATGCATTAGCGTTAACTAATAAAAGTCCTGTTGTTAGGCAATGGCCTATGGTGCCGGGTATTGATGGTGTCGGTACAGTTATTGAATCTAGCAGTGATCGTTATCAAGCTGGTGATACTGTTATTTTAAATGGTTGGGGATGTGGTGAAACCCATTGGGGGTGTCTGGCGCAATATGCTTACTTAAAATCAGATTGGTTAATTCCATTACCCCAAAATATCACACCCTATCAATCGATGATTATTGGCACCGCTGGATATACTGCTGCATTGTGTGTAAAACGTATTGTTGATTTTGGGATAAAACCACAAAGCGGAACAGTACTGGTGACAGGGGCGAGTGGCGGAGTTGGCTCAGTTGCGGTAGCTTTATTAAGCAAATTGGGTTATCAAGTTACTGCATCAACAGGTAAATTAACTGACAAAGAATATTTACACAAACTTGGTGCCAGCAATATTATTGATAGTAAACAGTTGAAACAGGCTGGTAAACCTCTACAAAAAGAACAGTGGTCAGCCGTTGTCGATGTGGTTGGTTCTCATACCTTAGCTAATGTATGTGCCCAAACTCAGTATGGTGGCATTGTAGCTTGTTGTGGGCTAGCACAAGGAATGGATTTCCCGGCAACTGTCGCACCTTTTATTTTGCGCGGGGTAACATTGGCAGGTATCGACAGCGTAATGGCAAGTTATGATAATCGTATTGCCGCATGGAACTTATTAGCTCAGTATTTAGATGATAAAATTTTGGCTCATATAGGCAATACTATTCGTTTAGACGAGTGTGTTGATACTGCGCATAACATGATAGCAGGCAAAACAAAAGGTCGTTTTGTGGTAGATGTGAACAAATAAAATAACTTTATATTGAATTTCATACAGATTTTTGCTGTTTTATTGAACGCAATTCATTTTTTATTTAGATTTGTTGGTTTTCTATGATTAGCAAAATCGTCACCTATGCAAGTAGCTAAATTATTTACTGTCAAGTAGTTAGCTACTTTGCATGTGTTGGTCATTTTCAACTATTCAATTGGATAGTTTTGTTAATTACACTAAAGGTTAGCTATTTGGATCTTATTTTTAGCCAAAATACCGCAATGGTGAGCTAGCTGATAAAAGAAAAAATAGGTTGATTAATCAAAGCAAATTAAAACTTGTATTCTTGCCAAAAAGAGACTAAATTTTAAACGTATTTTGATTTTGTAGCAGCTTTAACTTTTACCGTTTTTAAATTTTCATTCATGTATGACTAATTTATTGAGGAAATGTTATATGCCATATCAAACACGAGATGATTTACCCGAATCTGTACGCCATGTTTTACCCGAACATGCTCAAGATATTTTTAAAGAAGCTTTTAACAATGCCATAAAAGAGTACCAAGATCCCAAAAAAAGACGAGATAAAAGTTCGCCAGAGCAAATCGCATTTAGAGTGGCGTGGTCAGCTGTAGAAAAGGTTTACCGCAAAAATGAAAATGGTCAATGGGAACGCAAGTAAAAACTCAATACTATAAATGCTATCAAGTCCACAACTAAGTTATTATAGATATGGGTTTATTATCAATATGTATAGTCAATAAAAACTAGCTATTAAGCTGGTTTTTTATATGGAGAATTATTATGTTTATATTCACCCTCACTTATATTAAACCCATTAGTGAAGTTGAAAAATTTTTACAGCAGCATATCGATTACCTTGAAGATAATTATCGATAGGGACATTTTATTGCTTCAGGCCGAAAAGTGCCACTTACTGGCGGTGTGATACTTTGCCGTGCTGAGAATAAAGAACAAGCATTAACTATAATGCAAAAAGATCCGTTTTATATTCAGCAAATTGCCCAGTACGATATTATCGAATTTGTACCGTCCAAATATGCCGCTGGTTTTGAACAATCTATTTAGTTAATGATCACGGTAAGCTCAATTTTATTTTTTTAATCATCACGCTTTTACATCTATTTTCTTTGCGTATATTTTCCTGATCAATACGGAAAAAGTTGGTTAGTAATTCAAATTTTTTCCTTTTATACTGTATTTAATCTCTCATTTAATACAGGTATTTGATCATGAATAATAAAGGTTTACCAAAAGATTTTTTATGGGGTGGTGCGGTTGCTGCTCATCAATTAGAGGGTGCTTGGCAAGCTGGTGGTAAGGGGCCTAGTGTTGCCGATGTGATGACTGTTGGATCGCCTAAAAGTTATCGAAAAATTACCGAAGGAATCATTCCTGGTGAGTATTATCCTAATCACGAGGCTATCGACTTTTATCATCATTATAAAGATGATATTAAACTCTTCGCTGAAATGGGGTTTAAATGTTTTCGAACTTCGATTGCTTGGACTCGAATCTTCCCGAAAGGTGATGAGCTTGCACCAAATGAAGAAGGGTTGAAGTTTTATGATGTTCTTTTCGATGAATGTTTAAAATATAATATTGAGCCGGTTGTTACCCTTTCGCACTTTGAATTACCTTATTATCTAGTTACCGAATATGGTGGCTTCCGTAATCGTAAATTAATTGATTTCTTTGTTCGCTTTGCTGAGGTCTGTTTTGATCGTTATAAAAATAAAGTGAAATATTGGATGACCTTTAATGAGATCAATAACCAAGCTAATTTTAATGAAGATTTTGCGCCTTTCACTAACTCAGGTATTTATTACAAAGCAGGTGATAACAGAGAAGAAATCATGTATCAAGCTGCACATTATGAATTAGTTGCAAGCGCAAAAGCGGTGCAAATAGGTCATGCTATCAATCCTGATTTTCAAATTGGTTGTATGATTGCTGTTGTGCCAATCTATCCGGAAACCTGTAAACCAGGTGATATCTTAATGGCTCAAAAAGTCATGGAACGTAAGTATTTCTTTACTGATGTTCATGTTCATGGTCAATATCCTAATCATATTATCAAATACTGGCAACGCAAAGGCTTTAAATTAGACGTGACAAGCCAAGATCTCGAAGTATTAGAAAACGGTACAGTCGATTACATTGGTTTTAGTTATTACATGTCTAATGCGATTAGAAAAAAATCAGATAACTATGAATATAATGAAAAAACCGATTTAATTGGTAATCAATACGTTAAAAAATCTGATTGGGGGTGGCAGATCGATCCGGAAGGTTTGCGCTATACATTAAATTGGCTAACTGATATGTATCATTTACCGCTTTTCATTGTGGAAAATGGATTTGGTGCATATGATAAAGTTGAAGCTGATGGAAGTATTCATGATAGTTATCGTATTGAATATCTTCGAGAACATATTAAACAAATGAAGTTAGCGGTTGAAGAAGATGGTGTAGATTTGATGGGATATACTCCATGGGGTTGTATTGATTTAGTGTCAGCTGGAACCGGTGAAATGGAAAAACGTTACGGCTTTATTTATGTTGATAAAGACAATAAAGGTAATGGAACCTTAAAACGTAGCCGTAAAGATTCATTTACTTGGTATAAAAAAGTCATTGAGTCAAATGGTGAAACCTTATAACGATTTAAATTCATTAGGAGAAGTTATGAAAAAAGCGTTAATTATTTGTGCAGCTGGTATGTCATCATCGCTTATGGCCAAAAAGGTAACTGAATTTTTTGCTAGTAAAAATGTACCTATTGAACTTGATGCGGTATCTGCAACTGAAGGTAGTAATAAAATTAAAAATAGTGATTTTTCACTGTTTTTAATTAGTCCGCAAACAATGATGATGTTTGATAAATTAAAAGCATTAGGTGATGAAGTGGGTAAACCTGTTGTAAGTATTCCTTTTCAGGCTTATATTCCAATTCAATCTGGTATTGAACAACTAGCTAAATTAGTTGAGGACAATATTAATTAATTTTAGGCAAATCTGAGTTCTACCGTTCTTGATGCGATTGTTTAGTTTAATAATCGCATCATAGAAGTAGCTTATATTTTAATGACTTGATCTTTTAGGATAATTCTCATTAATAGTTAAGGTATAGTAGATAATGATAAAACAAAAACAACGAGAACTTATTAGTTTATTGATTCGTTCTAAAAATGGATTTAAAAGTAGTCAAGAACTCGCGGAGGAATTATCGTTATCAGATCGTACTGTACGTACCTATCTTAAAGATTTAAAAACATTAATAGAACGCAATGGCGGTAATATAGTTAGTAAACAAGGCTATGGTTTTCAACTTGAAATATTAGATCGAACTGTATTTAATTTATTTTTGATTGAATATCATTTATTAGATAAAAATATTGAGAAATCCCAATGCCGGGAGGCAAGTGAACGAAAGCACTATATCCTTAATTTATTATTACTTGAAAGCCAAAAAATTGATGTTGAAGCATTATCTGAACAGCTATTTATTAGCTCATCCCAATTGAATAAAGATATTGCGGAAATTAAGTCCCAATTACAACCTTATGAACTCACGCTTAAAAAAAGCCATTCTTTAATTTATGTTGATGGTGAAGAAAAAGCTAAACGTCATTTTATTATGAGTTACTTTTTTCATGAGGATTCAATCAATTTTTTACACCATTTATCCTATTTTAATCAAGCATGTGAAGCAATTAGCTTTGATACCTTAACTATCATTATTTTAGATGAGTGTCGTGAAGCGAATATCAAATTATCTGATGTAATGATTCAAAATATAGTCTTACATTTGTCGTTAAGTATTAAACGTTTGCAGTCGGGTCTTACAATCCAAAATCTTGATTTACTTGTTTCAGCTGATTCAGCTATTGAATATCAAGTTGCTAATCGAATCATTGCTCGTATTGAATCAATAATTGGTTTTCATTTTCCTAAAGAAGAGCAGATGTACCTTACGCTACATTTGATGAGTAAATCAAATTTAATCCAAAACGATCTTGATGATGAACTTGGCTCTTTATTAACTAATTTACTTTTAAAAATAGAACAAGAAACAGGCTATCCTTTTTGGCATGATGAACAGTTGAAAAATGGGTTAATTCAGCATTTAAAACCAATGCTTGTGCGTTTAGCGCAGAATATAAAATTAGAAAATCCTTTAATAGATGAAATTAAAAGCCAATATGGTGAAGTTTTTGGATTAGTTAAACACTATTTCAATCAATTACCTAATTTAAATAAATATAATGTTATTGATGATGAGTGGGGGTATTTAGCACTTCATTTTCTGGCATCACTGGAAAAATTAAAAAATGAACAGAAAGCTAAAGTATTAATTATCTGCGCAACGGGGCTTGGTAGTGCACAATTACTTAAAAATCGAGTAGAAAGTGAATTTGATGAGCGAGTAAAAATTATAGCAACACGTGGTTATTATGAAATAGAACAAGGGATGTTAAATGATATCGATTTTATTATTTCTTCTGTCGATTTATCATCCAAAGTATTTAAAGTACCAGTATTTCATGTTTCTGTATTTTTTTGTGAGGAAGATGTTCAAGCAATTCGCCGATATCTTTCTCATAGACAAATCCCCAATTCATTACCCAAAAATTTCTTTGATGATAAAAAACAGAATCATTCAATATATATAGCTCAAGTATTTGATGAAATTGCTGCTGATTATTTTTACTTGTGTCCCAATAAACCATCTAAACAAGCCGTGTTGGATCATTTGCTTAATTTATTATCTATCAATGAATCAAAGAACTTTAAGCAAGAGATGAAAAAACAGATGGAAAAAAGGATGGCGTTAGGTGAAATAATCTTTAGTCCAACCATAGTGGTTCCTCATCCAGCTATTCCAGTCGGTAAGATAGCCAAAATAGCGATTGCTGTTATTCCTCAAGGTGTGAGTTGGGATATAAATTATCAAGATGTTAAGTTTATTTTTATGATTTCTCCATCAATATACCAAAATTCCAACTTAGCTATGATGACCAAAGCGATTGTCAATTTAATTGATGATTTAGCTATGCAAGATGCAATGTTAAAAATTACCGATTTTAATCAATTCAAATCTTACTTTATCCAATTAATTGAAAAAGGAGCGTAGCAATGACTGACATAATGAGCTCGGAGGATATTCAAATTACTGCTTTCAATATTATTTTGCATAGTGGTAATGCCAAAACCAAAATTCACCTTGCATTTAAAGCGATGAGAGAGGCTAATTTCGAACAAGCAACGCAGTTACTTGAAGAAGCCAATCATGAGATTTTAGAAGCACATAAATCTCAAACTGAATTGCTTCAATCTTATGCAAGTGGCACTAAAATTGAGATGGAAATCATTATGGTTCATGCTCAAGATCATTTGATGACGACAATGACATTGAGAGAAATTGCTATTGAGATGTCCCATCTATATCAACAAACATATAAGTTATCAAATCAATAAAGAGGTTTGAGATGAATACACCACTAGAAAGCCAACTTAAATTACATAAAAAAGTTAGTTTGACTAACCTCTATTTTAATCGCTTTTTAGCGGTTCGTTATGCTACAGCATTTTTTTTGTTTATAAATCTCTATTGGGCAGTTTTTTTGATGGGAAGTTTATCTATAGCTATCGTGCTACCTATTATGCTCATAATACTTGCTACGCTAACCAGTTTTGAGCAAATTAAACTTTATCGAAATCATAAAAACCATCTACGCTATGCAAGTTTATTTTATCAAATAATGTTGATATCTATCATTGCGTTAATTGTTTCGATATTCACTCCATTATTTCACTTTTTCTTTCCATTCTTAAAAAATTCACAAGAGGCTATAAACATACTATTGGGAATAATGTTAACAAGTTTAGTTTTTACAATTCTTATATTAATAAAATTGAAAAAAATCGAACGTAATGAGGATAAACATTTTAAAAGAATTCAAGCTTATCAAGAAATCATTAATTAAATGAGGAAAACAAAATGAATACCGGATTTGTGTTGCTACAAAAATATCTAATGACTCCGATGGCTAAAATATCGCAGTTTAAGATTGTAAGGGCAGTAATGGCAGCGGGGATGGCATCAGTTCCTTTTTGTATCGTTGGGTCGATGTTTTTAGTATTTAATACATTACCAATGACATTTACTGGATTAGAAACTCTTTTCCAAAATACCATTTTCAAAGTAAGCGATCTTTATATGATTGCGAACACTGCGACAATGGGAATATTGGCGCTTTATTTTAACATTGTAGTTGGTTATGAATTAACCAAAATTGAGGAAGAAGAAACCGGTTTAAAAGTGAATGCGCTTAATGGTGCTATGTTATCAGTATTTGCTTTTGTTATGACTTTACCGGAATTAGTTCTACAAAATGGTTCTATGGTATTGCTTAGTGACCAAAGTGAAGTCTTCAATGGATTACGATTACAACCATTTGTTTTCCGATTAGGTACTTCGGGTATTTTTATTGCAATAGTAATGGCTATTGTGGCAACTCAACTTTATTTCCTCTGTGTACGTCGTAATTGGGTGGTTAAAATGCCTGAAACCGTTCCATTAGGTGTATCACGCTCATTTACTGCACTAATTCCAACCTTTGTTATTGCTTTTACAGTTATTATTTTAAACGGTATTTTAATTTTCTTTGGTACTGATATTTTCGATATTATTGGTGTTCCATTTACTTTCGTAACCAATTTAACTAAAAGCTGGCTTGGTATTATGGTCATTTTATTTTTAATCCATGCGCTTTGGGTTGTAGGTATTCATGGTGCAAGTATCATTGGTGCTTTTATAACACCAATAATGCTGACTAATATGAATGAAAACGTTGGTGGTGCTCATATTCCATTTGCGGGAGAGTTTAACAATTCTTTGGTTATTTTAGGTGGCTCAGGTTCAACTCTTCTTATGACTTTCTTTATTGCTTTTTGTGCTAAGTCGAGTCAATTGAAAATTTTAGGTCGTGCCTCAGCAGTTCCTGCAATCTTTAATATCAATGAGCCAATTATTTTTGGTATGCCGATAGTTTATAACCCATATCTTGCCATACCATTTTTATTAGCGCCAATGGCTTGTGGTACTTTAGGTTATTTTGCTATAAGTAGTGGTTTTATGAATCCTATTATTGCGCTAGTGCCGTGGCCATCACCAATGGGATTAGGGGCATTTATTGGTACCGGTGGTGATTATCGTGCTATGTTTGTTGCGATACTTTCAGCAATATTAGCTTTGGTGATTTATTTGCCGTTTGTCAAAATGTATGATAATAAACTTTATAAAGAAGAACAAGTAAAATCAGAAACTGAAGTTCAAACTGAAGAATAAGTCACAAAATCGTTTAATGAATTATTCTTTTAAGGTAGTAATAGATAGAAAAAATAAATTGATATAATAAAAAAACCCGTTATAGTAAACGGGTTTTTTTATTGCTATTATCTGATGATTATTCAGGAATAATCTCAACAATAATTTTAGCAAAAGCTTCGCTATGTACTTGGAATAACACTTCGTGTTCACCAGTAGTACGTAATACACCATTTGGCAGGCGAACTTCGCTTTTTGATACTTGAATACCACGAGCTTTAACTGCATCAGCGATATCACGAGTACCAATTGAACCGAATAGACGACCTTCATCACCCGCTTTAGAAGTAATAGTTACTTTACCTAATGCATTGATTTCAGATACGCGCTCTTCTGCGGCTTTTAACGTTTCTGCTAGTTTTGCTTCTAATTCAGCACGACGCGCTTCAAAGAATTCAATATTCTTTTTAGTCGCAGGTACTGCTTTACCTTGTGGAATTAAAAAGTTACGAGCATAACCCGCTTTAACATTAACTTGATCACCTAAGCTGCCTAAATTAGCAACTTTATCGAGTAGAATAATTTGCATTATATGTTCCCTCTGTTGCTAATTACTGATGGTTGTCAGTATATGGTAATAATGCCAAGTAACGAGCGCGTTTGATAGCGCGAGCTAATTGACGTTGATATTTTGCGCTAGTACCAGTGATACGGCTTGGTACAATTTTACCACTTTCTGTGATATAGCTTTTTAATAAAGAAACATCTTTATAATCAATTTCTTTAACGCCTTCTGCTGTAAAACGGCAGAATTTGCGACGACGGAAATAACGTGCCATTTGGCTATTCTCCTAATAGTTTAATTTGGTCAGCATGTAAAACTAATTGACTGGTTTTATCTCGTTTAGTATGTGTGCTGATAAAGCCACTTACTAATACTTTGCTGCCTTTTTTAATACTGTAACTTAACTCTTGTTGTCCACTGACAATAACTGGCATTGTGCACCATGCTTGTCTTGGGAATCCTGCTTCGATTTGTTCAGAAACGTGTTCTAAATAAAACTGGCAGTGTAAAATCCCACTGGGACTCATTTTTTTTATCGGGGTTTTGGTGACCAAGCCCGACAAAACTAAACGATTATTCTTCTGAATCATCGTCCATGTTTACATCGCTATAATCTTCTTCTGAACTACGACGTTCATCTTTAGCTTTTAGCATAGGTGATGTTTCAGTTACAGCGTGTTTTGTGCGCATAATTAAACTGCGAATTACTGCATCATTGAAACGGAAGTTATCTTCAAGTTCATTTACTGCTTCTTGAGTAGCTTCTACATTCATTAACACATAGTGTGCTTTATGCAGTTTTTCGATAGGATAGGCTAATTGGCGACGCCCCCAATCTTCTAAACGATGGATTTTTCCACCATCAGTGGTTAATGTACCAGTATAACGTTCAATCATACCAGGTACTTGTTCACTTTGATCTGGGTGAACCATAAATACAATTTCGTAATGACGCATTATCGCTCCCTACGGATTAATCAGCTTTCTGTCGGGGCAACCGCAACCCATTGAAAGCAAGGAACATGAAAATTAAGCGGTTGAAATCGACGGCGCATTATATATCAAATTAATCTCTTTAACAAATGAATAAGTTATAAAAATGCGATTTGGCTATTTATAAGCAAAATATACTCTTAATCATCAAAAAAAGGCTACTAGCCCCCTTCAAAAACCCCGTTCCTCAACTTTTTTTTATCAAAATATGAAGCGTAAATATAAAAATGTAACGATATCTATACATTTTTGTCATTAAAGTATGCTATTCTTAACAGAATAAAAATTTAAGATTAATAGCTATTTTTCTAGGGAGTATTTATATGGCTGAAGAAACCATTTTTAGTAAGATTATTCGCCGTGAAATTCCTTCTGATATTGTCTTTCAAGATGATAAAGTTACTGCATTTCGAGATATTTCGCCTCAAGCTCCTACACATATCTTAATTATTCCCAATAAATTGATTCCAACCATAAATCATATAGAAGCGTCTGATGAAGCTTTGCTTGGTCATATGGTGGTAGTGGCGGCTAAAATTGCCAAGCAGGAGGGTATTGATGAAAGTGGTTACCGTGTAATTATGAATTGTAATAAGGATGCGGGACAAGAAGTCTTTCATATTCATATGCATTTATTGGGCGGTAAAAATTTAGGGCGATTAATAGGTTAACTTATATGAAACAGTTTAAACGTACCGCAGTAATTAGTATGCTGGCTTTAAGCTTGGCTGGTTGTCAACTTTTAGGTTCTAATCAAAAAACTGAAGTTAAAGCCCCAATTGAAACACCGAGTGATCCAGGTGTAGTAGATACACCTCCACAGATTGCAAAGACAATTGATTGGAATACAATTTTATCACCACTTGTAAATAAAATAATGCAATCTTCATCCTCAATTGAAGGCAATAAAGTTTTGTTGATTAGTGACATTCAAAATCGCAGTGGTGATTATTTAGCAACAAATCAGGTTGATGAAACGTTACATAGCTTAATGAATAAACAAAATCTTTTTACTGTCGCTGATAGGCAATCTATCAACCGAGCCAAACAAGCATTAGGTATTTCGGCTGATGATAAACTTGTATCACGAAGCAAAATGATAGGCTTAGCAAAATCAATGAATGCTGGATATGTGCTTTTTACTACACTTTATAAATCTCCATCAGAAAATGATAATGCAAACCTTTCTATGGAATTACTTTCAACGCAAACTGGTGAAATTTTACAACGGGTAACATCAAAAGATGTGCCATCGGATAATGTTCAAGGGGCTGCGGAGTAATGGGGCCTTTATTGATTGATGTGCAAGGAACATCATTAACTAATGATGATGTAAAGCTTTTACAAAATCCGTTGGTTGCAGGTATCATCTTATTTAGTCGTAATTACGAAGATCCAGAACAATTAACTGAACTTATTAAACAGATTCGTACTACCACATCTGAGCGATCTGAGCGTTTATTAATTTCGGTCGATCATGAGGGGGGGCGAGTTCAACGCTTTAAAAAAGGTTTTACTCATATTCCTCCTGCTCAATCATTCGCATTGCTTAATGATATCGTACAGGCTAAATCATTGGCCTTCGATGCTGGCTGGTTGTTGGCTATAGAATTGATTGCCTACGATATCGATCTTAGTTATGCGCCGGTATTAGATTTAGGCCATGAGTGTTTAGCAATAGGTAGTCGATCCTTTCATTCAGATATCAATATTGCTTATCAAATTGCATCATCTATGATTGATGGTATGCATTGCGCAGGGATGAAAACAACGGGTAAACATTTTCCCGGTCATGGTCATGTAATTGCTGATTCTCATAAAGAAACACCAATAGATCATCGCTCTAAAGCACTTATTGAAAATGATATGCAGATCTTTGCAAAATTGATCGCAGATAAGAAACTTGATGCCATTATGCCTGCTCACGTCATTTATCCTGCATTTAATGATAAACCAGCTAGCGGATCAGCATTTTGGCTTAAAACTGTATTACGTGAACAATTACATTTTAATGGCATTATATTTTCGGATGATTTATCAATGGAAGGTGCAGCGATTTTAGGTAATCATGCTCAACGAGCAGAAGCTGCACTTAATGCTGGTTGTGATTTATTATTGGCATGTAATAACCGCAATGGCACATTAGCTATTTTAGATGCGTTGATGAATTTAAATAAAAAACAATCATTACTAACTGATAAAGCAAAACAGTTATTGACGACAACCAAAATCAATTGTGTTGACTTAATTAATAGCCATGAGTGGCAAGTACGTCATAGCAATTTAATGAAGTTAAATGAAAAGTGGGAAAATTATAATGCAAGCAGCCATCATTGAAATCGATAATAATTCAAAACTGTTGGCTTATAATGATGTAGCAAAAGCGCTATTCCCTGTTAATTTGTTGAATTTAAATCAAAAAATTGATTATCAAAAAGTATTTAATTTGGATGCAGGATTCAATTTAGCTCAGCATGATGATGCTATTATTGTTTTAAATTCACAGTATTTTTTATTGCAAAAAGTCTGTGAATCATTCAAAATTACTTTTGTTTTACAACCGGTTGAATATTTAAAAAGACGACTATCAAAAATCAATGTTGTTGGCAGTCATGCTTTTGATATTTTCGCCGTTCAAAGTCAAGCTATGCAAAAGTTGATTGCTCAAGCTAAAGCATTTTCGGTGCAACGAGAACCATTACTAATCACTGGTGAAACTGGGACTGGTAAAGATTTATTAGCTAGCGCATGTCACCAATATAGCCCTAGGGGTGATAAAGCTTTTTTAGGTTTAAATTGCGCTGCAATGCCCGATGATGTTGTTGAAAGTGAACTTTATGGACATGCAGCAGGCGCTTATCCCGGAGCAGTTGAAAGTAAAAAAGGTTTTTTTGAGCAAGCAAATGGTGGTTCTGTATTACTTGATGGCATTGATGAGATGTCATTCCAAATGCAAACCAAATTATTACGTTTTATTAATGATGGATATTTTCGAAGAGTAGGTGACGATAACGAAGTTTACGTTGATGTTAGAATCATCTGTGCGACTAAAGTTGATTTAGCTGAGTTGGTGGAACAAGGAAAGTTTAGGAAAGATCTTTATTATCGCTTGAATGTATTGTCTTTAAATTTACCTTCACTAAAAGAGCGCAAGGATGACATAGAACCACTTACTCATATTTTCATTGATGAATTTGCTAATAAGCAAGGTATTACCCCGCCAAAAGTGAGTCAGGATGTGATTCCTTACTTAACGCAATACTCTTGGCCAGGTAATGTAAGACAGCTTAAAAATGTACTTTATTCCGCATTATCTCAATTGACATCATCACAATTGACAGTAAAAGATATTGTTCTACCTACGATAACTTCGACCGAAGTTTCTTGGATCAATGATATCGAAAATAAAACACTTGATGAAATGACCAAACAATTCGAAAAAGAAGTTTTAAAAAGCTTGTATACCGAATATCCAAGCTCTAGAAAACTCGCAAAAAGATTGGGTGTATCGCATACTGCGATTGCTAATAAGCTTAGGTGTTACAAAATTGGGCAGTAATATTATATTGTTAATTTTTAAATATTTCGTTAGGTTAATTTGTAATAAATTAGGTATATTGTAAAGATTTTAATATGAAATTAAAAATTCTTTACACAGTTTCTGGGAGGGGGTTTGTGGAAAGCTATAGGATTATAAATTTACAAAGTATATCAGATGATAGAGGATCTTTAGTGGTATTGGAAAACCTAAATCAGATACCTTTTGAAATTAAGAGAATTTTTTATGTTTTTAATGTACAGGGTAATGTTCCCAGAGGGGCTCATGCAAATAAAAAATCACAGTTTGTTTTTATTGCGATCAATGGCTCTATTAAAATTAAGATCAAAGAACAATCTGGTGTAGATAAGATATTCAATTTAAATAATCCTAATACTGCATTATGGATCGATAAATTAGTATGGAAAGAAATGTATGATTTTTCAGATAAAGCTGTTTTATTAGTTTTATCTAATGAATTATATGATCCTAACGAATATATTAATGATTTTACTCAGTTAAAAGGTGATCACTGATGAAAAATCAATTGCAATTACAAAAATTTTTATTTGAAGATAATCCTTCACGATTAGATTTGTTAAATTATCCCAAAGAAAAAGGATTGCCTTCAGAGTGTTACACTATTTCAATTTACCGAAATCATTCTTTTGAATTAATTGAAAATACAATTTATCCTTATCTAGCTTTTAGCGAAACTAGTGTAAAGTTTGAGTACAGTGATTATGATGATTCATTAAGTTTTTTTAATTTGAATTTTGCATCAGATTTATTGATTTTGTGGATTGATTTCAGTCGCTATAGAATTGAAAATGTAGATTCATTTATTGAAGAAAGAATGAATTTTCTGAAGAAAAAATATAAAAAACCTATTTTATTTATACCATTTGGGCATCACTTCAAATTAAATGATAAGCAGGTTGTGGTTTACAATTTAGATAAAGTTGAAGATAGATTAGGTGATAAATTTGTTGATCTTAGATTAGAAAAATTTTCTGGCACTAAATTAAGTTCATTATCATGCCTTGAAGTCTCGAAAGAGATAGGGTTGAATTATATTCCAAGTCTTTTAAAACCAAACCTTAAAGGTATAATTGTTGATTTAGATAACACATTATATAAAGGTGTTTTAGGTGAAGATGGCATAGATGGGGTAATTTTAACACAGGGACACCGAAATTTACAAAGCACTTTAAAAAAATTAAAAGAGCAAGGTTTTTTTCTATGTATTGCATCTAAAAATAATGAGCAAGATGTCATAGACTTATTCAATAAGAGAGAAGACTTTCCTTTATCCTTAGATGATTTTACTAAAATTTATGCTAACTGGAACAGTAAATCAGAATCAATTGGATTAATATCTAACTACTTGAATGTCAACACCGATAGCTTGTTATTTATTGATGATAACACAGGCGAATTGCATAGTGTTACTAATGCTCATCCTAATATACATATATTATTAGCGAATAACGATGCAAATATAACTAACAATATACTGAATAATTATCCTGGACTTTTGAAATTGAATGTCAAAGCTGAAGATTCACTTAGACAAAAAGACACGCAATCTAATGAGGCTAGGAATAAAATTATTAATTTATTGTCAAAGGAAGAATATTTTGCGGATTTAAAAATGCAGTTAGAGTATTGTGTCAATGACATTCAACAATCAGATAGAATTGCAGAGCTAGCAAATAAAACAAATCAATTTATTTTTAGTTATAAAAGATATTCTCTTAATGAAGTTGAAAATTTGGTTAAAGATAAGAGATCAGCAGTTATTTCGATAAGCCTACGCGATCGATTATCTGATAGCGGTATTATAGGTGGAGTAATTATTTCAGAAAAGAATAAAGTAGGCATTTTAGAGGAATGCTTCATAAGCTGTAGAGCTTTAGGTCGTGGCATAGATGATACTATTGTTTTAGGTGCAGTAAAAATTGGTTTGGATTATTTAAATTTACATAGTTTTGAAGCTAAGTGTATTAAAGGTGAACGAAATACACCAGCTTTAAATTTTTTCAATAAATATCTGTCAAACTATAATACGTCTAATAAATTTGATTATCAATTGCCTAACGAATTAATTAAAATCATTGTCAAAAAAGGTATTTAAAATGGAAGAAAAAGTTATTGAAATAGTATCTAAAATTACAAAAATCAACGTTAACGATTTATCAAATAATAAGGATTCAGATAAATTGTGGGATTCTATATCACATGTTGAGATTGTTTTAATGCTTGAAAATGAATTCGGTGTTTCATTTGATGAGAATGATATAGCTCAAATGATAACATTAAATGAAATATTAAATTGTTTATTAGGAAAAATGAATTAAAGATGAGACACTCTATAAATATAGATGGTTATAGTTATAAACTCAGGCCTGTTACGATGGATGATGCTGAATTCATTGTGTCGGTCAGATTAGAAGACAAAGAACGAAATAAATATATCAATGCAATTTCAGAAGATGTTAATGACCAAATTAAATGGTTGAATACTTATTTTGAGAAGACAGGTGATTATTATTTTGTCATTGAAAATAAATTAACTTTAAAAAAAGAAGGCCTCATAGCAATTTATAATTTAGAAGACAATAAAGCTGAGTGGGGACGGTGGGTCATCCGTAAAGGTTCTTTAGCAGCAATAGAAAGTGTTTATTTGATTTATGAAGTAGCATTCAACCATCTAAATTTAGATGAATTATATTGTAAAACCATTTCTGATAATGTATCTGTTGTATCTTTTCATGATTCCTTATCTGAAGACAAAAGAGAAGCTACAATTAAAGTAAAGTTAAACAATTTGCCCTATGATTGTGTTGAACATTTTGTTACTCACGACTATTTTGTGAAAGAATTAAAAACTATATTAACTAAGAAGATTTTTTTAATTTTTCAAAGAAATTTTAAACAATATATTCACGGTTTTAAGTTTCACCATATTGGGGTTGCCACAACAGATATTCATAAAGAATTTGAAACTTATAAAATGTTAGGCTATTCAAAAGAAAGTGATGTTTTCGAGGATGAATTGCAAGGTATTAGAGGTATGTTTATTGTGGCAGATGATCAACCAAGATTAGAATTATTAGAAAATCTTGATAATAGTACAACTTTGAACTATTGGATCAATAATAAAAATAAAATGTACCATTTTGCATATTATGTTCAAAACATTGAAAGAGCATTGGAAATATTTAAAAATAATAGATTCAAAGTAATTTCACCTTTAAAAAAATCGGTTTACTTTCACAAAAGAATTTGTTTCTTAATGTTACCAAACACTTACATAATTGAGTTGATTGAGGTATAAACATGACTAATGTTGTAAAACGAAAGGTTGTGTTTTATTTTCCTTGGAAAGAGGTTTCTGGTGGTCCCTATTATTTAACTAGATTAGCTGATAAGCTAGCCGAAGATTCAAATTTTGAGGTATATTATACCGATTATAAGAAAGGGTTATCAGATCAACTTCTTAAAAATCCATTAGTAAAAAAAATTGAAGTTAGTGAACAGGATTTCGGTATTCATATGGATAATGAACCGATTTTATTGATCACTCCAATATACTGGGCATGTTGGTTACCATCTATGCATCCAGATAGTAAAATTTTATTTTTCAATTGGCATAATAGTTGCATTTCTGTCTTAAAAAATGTATGGGGTATAAAACGTAAAATTTTAAATAAATTCCTAAGGATAGTTAAATCAACCAATTCTGTGTTTTTTGCTGATTACTCACATCGTATGGCACAAAATACAAAAAAAATAATTTTTGATGAATGCTATGTTCCAGTTGTAATGAAACAAAAAAGCAAATGTGCTAGTTATGAGTTAGTTAAAGTTGGAGAAATTAATATTGCTGTTTTAGGCAGGCTATGTACAGATAAGATATATTCAATTATTGATTTATTAAATCATTTAAATAAGTTAGATTCTTTTACTAAAAAAAATATATATATTATAGGTTCAGGTGAAGATAAAGAAAAAATCCATATAAATGATTTTCCTAATTTGATAATTCATTTTATGGGGACAATAACTGATAATAAATTAGATGAATTTTTATCGACTAAAGTAGATGCTTTATTTGCAATGGGGACGTCGATTCTAGAGGGCGCAGCATTAAAATTACCTTCTATAATTATTCCACATAATGTTGTACCCTTTACTTGTAATAAATATGTTTATCTGCAAGATACAGTTAAATATTGTCTTGGGTGGTTTGATACTCAAATGGAAGAATTGAATTTGAATGCAAAACCACTAAAGGATATTATAGAAGATATTTATGTTCATAATCAGAAAAAAATATTAGGTGAGGATGCATATAAATATTTTATCAAGAATCATACTATTGAATCTGTAATCGTTTATTTAAAAGATGCCATGGAAAAAACATCTTTAACTTATAGATATTTTGAAAGTTTCAATTATAAAATCTATAAAAAGTGTAAAAGATGGAAGGTAATGGGGATCTCAATAGTTACTTTATTCAAAAATCGTTATAACGATAGCAGAATAAACATTTTCAATCTTATTCCTCTTTTTTACTATAAGCAATCAAATGAAAGAAATCGAAAAAACTTATATCTTTGGAAAATACCTTTATTGACTTTTACTATTAAAAAAGGGGGGACTGTAATTAAAATAGATGTTGCATTTATTTTGAAAATTATTAAATGGATAAAAGGTAGATAATATGATTAAATTTCTTGATTTAGCTAGTATTAACAATATGTATGAAAAAGAAATTAATGAAAGGTTTAAACAAATTTTTGATAAAGGATGGTATTTACAAGGAGAAGAAAATAATATTTTTAATGAGGCATTTGCAGCGTACTGTGGAACTAAGTATGCAGTTGGTGTGGCAAATGGTTTAGATGCGCTTAATTTAATAATTAAAGCCTATGGTTTCGGTCCAGAAGATGAAATCATTGTTCCTGCTAATACTTATATTGCATCAGTACTGGCTATTTCAGAAAATGGGTGTAAACCTGTTTTGGTTGAACCTGATCTTGATACTTATAATATTAATCCTGACTTAATTGAACGTGCAATAACATCAAAAACAAAAGCTATTATGGTTGTCCATTTATATGGTCAAGCGGTTGAGATGAAATCTATATGGAAGTTAGCTGAGAAGTATAATTTAAAAATAATAGAAGATTCTGCTCAAGCTCATGGTGCTATCTATAAAGGACGTAGAGTAGGTAATTTGGGAGATGCTAGCGGTTTTTCGTTTTATCCAGGAAAAAACCTAGGTTGTTTAGGTGATGGAGGAGCAGTAACTACAAATGATGAAGAATTATATCTAAAGATCAAAGCAATTGCCAATTATGGTTCTAATAAAAAATACATTAATCTATATAAGGGCGTCAACTCCAGATTAGATGAATTACAAGCTGCAGTAGTGAATGTAAAATTACCTTATTTAGATGAAGATAATAACAAGCGTCGTAAAATAGCAAATTGTTATATTAGTAATATCAATAATCCTTTAATTGTTTTACCTAAATCTGTAGAGAAAGATATGCATGTATGGCATCTTTTTGTTATAAGAACAGAAAATAGAGCGAAGCTACAAAGTTACCTTCAATCAAATGGAATACAAACCCTAATCCATTATCCAATTCCTATTCATAAACAAGAAGCATATAAAGAATGGAATGATTTAAACTATCCTATAACTGAAAAAATACATAATGAGGTTCTTTCGTTACCAATTAGTCCTGTAATGACACAGAAAGAAATTGAGAAGGTTATTGAGGTAGTAAATGCTTATCAATAAGTTACCTTTAGTCTCTGTGGTTGTTCCATCTTATAATCATGAAAATTACGTTCAAGAAACTATAAAATCAATCATTTCTCAAATTTATGAGAATATAGAATTAATTATTATTGATGATGGTTCAACAGATTCCACTTATGAAAAAATTCTTGAAATGGAAAGTTTATGCAAAGAAAGATTTGTTAATGTTATATTTAAAAAACAAGAAAATCAGGGTATTGGTTCAACTTGTAACAAGTTAATAAATTTATCATCAGGTGATTACATTTATTACATAGCATCTGATGATTTAGCTAAGGCTGATGCAATTAAGGATGAAGTTTTATTTTTACAAAAAAATAGTGATTATGCTTTAGTAGTTGGAGATAATGAAATTATTGATGATAATGGTAAGGTTTCTTATTGGGATGAATTTAGAAATATTACTTATAATCAAGATAAGGCTTACTATAAGACATTTGCTGACTTCCTAAAAATAAAACAATTAAAAAATAATTTTGGAACATACCTGTATTTGTATAGAGGTAATCATATACCTAATGGTTACTTAGTTAGAAAATCGATATATGATAAAACAGGATTGTATAACAAAAATGCTCCATTAGAAGATTGGTTTATGAATCTTCAAATTGCTAAATATGCTAAAATTAAATATTTAGATAAAGTACTTTTTTCTTATAGATGGCATCAAAATAATACTATTAAACAC
Source organism: Gilliamella sp. wkB195 (assembly GCF_001690445.1). NCBI lineage: Bacteria > Pseudomonadati > Pseudomonadota > Gammaproteobacteria > Orbales > Orbaceae > Gilliamella > Gilliamella sp. wkB195. The sequence goes on along the minus strand of NZ_LZGP01000027.1, from coordinate 11,187 downwards.
AGTGAAAAAATTCAGAAGTTATATGATTTGACTTTTCAGTATGAAAATATTTTATTAGCTAAAACAGATTTTAGATGTGTTAACAAAGAGGTGCTCAATTGTTTCTTGTACGGGAAATTGACAAAAAGACTAATCTTGCTTTACAAAATAATTGAATTACGTAGATATAAAAAAAATAGAGTAAAAATATGGGTATTACATTTATTGGGACTTGATTTTATTATCTACAAAAAAATTTTATAAAATAATAAAATCTATCTTTTTAAAAAGCTTTATTATTGTTTAAAGGAATTATATCTCACGACACCTAGCAGCTAGATTTAGTGCTAACTTAGCAATAATTAGAGCGTTGTATGATATTTTAATTTATGAAATATAGATTGAAACTGATAAAAAAACAAATTATCCAAGAGTAAAAATTAAAAAATAAATTTGTGTATTTGATATTAATATAATTTTATCTGATGATAAAAATACAGATATGACTTAAGCTATTTTTGTAATAGTGAAATTTAGAATATTAATTTAAAAAAGTATTGCTAATTAGGATTGATAACATATGAAATTTATTATTACTGGTGGAGCTGGATTTATAGGTTCTGCTGTTGTGCGCTATATTATAGAAGAAACTGAACATCATGTATTAGTTATTGATAAATTAACATATGCTGGTAATTTGGAATCTTTAGATGAAGTATCTAAAAATAATCGCTTTAATTTCAGACAAGTTGATATTTGTGATCGAAAAGCTATTGACAATATTCTGAATGATTTTAGACCTGATATTATAATGCATTTAGCTGCTGAAAGTCATGTTGACCGTTCTATTGATAATCCATCAGTATTTATTGAAACAAATATAATTGGCACATATACGCTTTTGGAATCAGCTTTAACATATTGGCATAGTTTAGAAAAAGATAAGAAAAATAATTTTCGTTTTCATCATATTTCTACTGATGAAGTATATGGTGACTTAAATGGTACCAATGATCTATTTACTGAAAGAACGCCTTATTCACCAAGTAGCCCTTATTCAGCTTCAAAAGCTTCAAGCGATCATTTAGTCCGTGCTTGGTATAGAACATTTGGTTTACCTACTATTATTACGAACTGCTCTAATAACTATGGTCCTTATCATTTTCCTGAAAAGCTAATTCCTCTAACAATACTTAATGCAATTGAAGGCAAACCGTTACCTGTTTATGGAAATGGTCAGCAAGTAAGGGATTGGTTATATGTTGAAGATCATGCTAGAGCTCTTTATTTAGTTGCGACTAAAGCCATTGTAGGTGAAACCTATAATATTGGTGGGCACAATGAACAAAAAAATATTGATGTTGTGAATATAATCTGTGACTTGCTTGAAGAGTTAGTGCAAATTAAACCTAATGGTGTTAATCACTATAAAGATCTAATCACGTATGTAACTGATAGACCTGGGCATGATCAGCGATATGCAATTGATGCATCAAAAATATATAAAGACTTAGGATGGCAACCTCAAGAAACTTTTAAAAGCGGAATGAGAAAAACAGTACAATGGTATCTAGATCACAAAAGTTGGTGTGAGCATATCAAAGATGGTACATATATAAGTTCGCGACAAGGGATAATCAAAAAATAGGAATATTTATGAAAGGTATAGTGCTTGCAGGTGGTTCAGGAACCCGTCTTTATCCTATAACTCGAGGTGTATCTAAACAGTTATTACCTATTTATGATAAACCAATGATTTATTATCCATTATCAGTATTAATGATAGCTGGGATTCGTGATATTTTAATTATTACAACTCCGGATGACATGCCTATGTTTCAACGATTATTAGGTGATGGTTCACGCTTTGGAATTAAACTGAGTTATGCAGTACAAGCAAAACCTGAAGGTTTAGCTCAAGCATTTATTATAGGTGAGGAGTTTATTCAAAAACAACGTTGTGCTCTTATTTTGGGAGACAACCTTTTTTTTGGTGAAAGTTTTGGTAAAAAGTTAGAGAAAGTTGTAGCTAACAAAGTAGGAGCGACTATTTTTGGTTATCAAGTCGTAGATCCTGAACGTTTTGGGGTTGTAGATTTTGATATAAATTTCAAAGCACTGTCTATTGAAGAAAAACCCATTAAACCGAAATCAAATTGGGCTGTGACAGGACTTTATTTTTATGATGAAAATGTAGTCGAGATGGCGAAACAAGTTAAGCCATCGAGCCGCGGAGAATTAGAAATAACTACACTTAATCAAATGTATTTAGATTCTGGATTATTGAATGTTGAGATCCTTGGTAGAGGATTTGCTTGGCTTGATACAGGAACCCACGATAGCTTGCTTGAAGCATCATCTTTTGTCCAAATTATCGAAAAAAGGCAGGGATTGAAAGTTGCCTGTTTAGAAGAAATTTCATTTAGAAATGGCTGGTTGAGTGCGGAACAGGTGAGAAGGGAGGCGTTAGATGCTAAAAAAACTTTATATGGTCAATATTTATATCAATTAGTTGAAAAGATTTAATTATGCAAATTTTTGACACAACAATTCCTGGGCTGAAAATTATTCAGCCAAGAATTTATAAAGATAATAGAGGACATTTTTTTGAAATTTTTCAGAAGAAACTTTATCAAAAGTTGTTAAGGATTGAATATGACTTTGTCCAAGATAATTACTCATATTCATATAAAAATGTATTACGCGGATTGCATTTCCAAAAAGATAATCCTCAAGGAAAATTACTGAGAGTTGTTCAAGGTAAAGTTTTTGACGTTGCAGTAGATATAAGAAAGGACTCTAAGACTTTTGGTAAATGGGTGGGCATGATTTTGTCATCAGATAATCATACTCAATTATGGGTTCCACCTGGATTTGCACATGGTTTTCAAGTTTTATCTGATTTTGCTGCTTTTGAATATAAATGTACTGATTATTATAATCCAAGTTCTGAGGAATGCTTGTCGTGGAATGATCCTACTATTAATATTAATTGGCCGATGAAAAATCCAATATTATCAGATAAAGATAAATTAGGTAAAACTTTACAGGAATTATTATAACTTAATGAAAGTTTTGTTAACTGGTGCTCAAGGTCAAGTAGGTCAGTGCTTTTGCGATATATATCCTAATAATTGGCAATTGATTACTGCAGATCATTTTGAACTGGATATTAGCGATAGGTCCAATGTCGAAGAATGGGTTGCTAAATATAAACCTGATGTAATTGTAAATGCAGCTGCATATACTGCTGTTGATAAAGCTGAAACTGAATACGATTTGGCTTATAAAGTTAATGTTTTTGGCCCAGAAAACTTGGCTTTAGCGGCAAAAAAAAATAGAGCTAAATTCATCCATATTTCAACGGATTATGTTTTCGACGGTTTAAAAAAATACCCTTATACAGAAGATGATTTGACAAATCCTATCAATGTCTATGGTAAAACAAAACGAGAAGGTGAAATTGCTGTTATGAGTGTTGATTCATCAGCAATAATAATTCGCACATCTTGGGTATTTAGTGAATATGGAAATAACTTTGTAAAAACTATTTTAAAATTAGTCAATCAGAATAATAAATTATCTATAGTGGATGATCAGATTGGATGTCCAACCTATGCAGGAGATCTAGCTGAGTTGATGATTCGTATTATCGAAAAAAATATTGTAGGGGGTATTTATCACTATTGTGGTAATAAATCTATGTCTTGGTATTCATTTGCCAAGCAAATAATAACGACAGCTACCAATCAAGGCAAATTGAATAATATACCGGAAGTTTTTCCTGTTAAAACCTCATTTTTTCAATTTAAAGCAAAAAGACCAAAATATTCTGTTCTTGATATGAAAAAACTAAATCAATATGGTATTTTTAGTTCAGATATGGTTGAAAAACTTGAACTTTGTATAGCTAAAATTGATTCAATTAAGGGTTAAAGTATGACTATTTATTTTGCCGAGTGGAATGCTGACTATGAAAAATATATGGTTAATACCCTTAAGTCTGAGTACGATGTTGTACTTTTTAATAAATTAATGAAACATTTTAGAAATATTAATTTAAAACTTGATAGAAATAACCTTCCTCGACATTGGTTTATAAAATTTCATCAATTTATAAAATTAAGACAATTGAAATATGATGATATCTTATTATGTAGTGGTTTTGGTGTTTCAGGATTTATAGATTTAATTAAGGATGTTAAATGCCATCGAGTTTTGGTGTTACGAGATACTATTGATGTTTTAAACGATAGTATGAAAAATAAAAAAAAATGGTTACAACAAAATGAAGATTATATAAGTAAAATTACACCATATTTTGATAAAATATACAGTTTTGATTTTAATGATTGTAAGAAATATAAATTTATATATTTGAATCAGTTTCTTCCTTTTACATATTCAGAAATGAAAAAATTGCGAGCCGAACAAGATAACAAATCTAATATTATTAAAACATGTTTTTTCATCGGGGAGTATTGGGATGATAGAGCTAAAGTGCTTAACAGAATTGCCCCTATTTTGCATGTAAATGGTTATCAAACAGATTTTAATTTAATTAACTATAAAGCAACCAATACTGAAAGTTTATTTCACTCATCAGATTATTATAAACTCGGTAATAAAATTAGTTATTTAGATAATATTGAAAAAGTAAAACATAGTGATGTCATCTTAGAAATAGGACAAATAGGTCAAACAGGTGTAACTTTAAGAGCTATTGAAGCAGTGTTATTGAATAAAAGATTAATTACTACTAATAAATCTATAAAAGAATATGATTTTTATTCTCCAGAGCAAATTTTTATTCTTGATGAAAATAATCACCATCAAATAAAAAAATTTTTAGAATCTCCATTTGTTCCAATCAGTTTAGATAAATTATACAAATATAGCTCCAATGCAATGTTAGAAACAATTACAGATGCTTTCGATTAAACTATAATTTTAATTTTTTCAAGCAATAAATTAAATAACTAATTAAACTCTCAACGACTTTATTTTGATGTAACTTATGTTTTGCACAATATCTCATTTGGCTCGAAGTGGTAGCTAATAATAAGGGTGTCATTTGCCATGGAGAATTATTTTTTGCATCCAAAAAATATTTTGAACATTCATAATTTTCAGCCCATTTGTGCCAAGGTTTTGTAGGTCCAATATAATGAATTAATATAGTTGCATCGGTTATAGGATATTTGCGAACTTTATTTGATTTATATTTTAACTCGTAATTAATACTAATTTGTTGGTTATATTTTCTATCAAGGTACTTAACTTTATCCAATAATAATAGATTTAACACATCTTGATCTAAATGGGTAAATTTCTTACGTAAGTTCTCGTTTGTTAGCAATTTTAATGCTTTTTCATTTATATTATTCTCTTTCCATTTTTTCAGATTAACTAGTAGAAAACCTGCGTTAAAATAACCATTCAATAATTTATTTTCATTAAGCCTTTTTGCACATTTTTCCCACCATATTGGGTCTTTTTCAATAACTACATAAGCAATATTGTTATCAAATTCTAAGTTAAATAATTCTGCTAAAGACCCTTTACATACAATATCAGCATCCAAATAAAGGATTTTGTCTATTTTATTGTAAAAATAATCTGCGACAATGAAACGGAAATACGTAGCTAATGTCCAGTTTTTTGTTGTTGGTAAATTAGTAAAATAAGAATCTTCCACTAAATATATAGTTATCTGGGTTTTATATTTGTCTGTTAATTGTTGTAATTTTTGCTGAAAATCATCATTAATAGAATTTGTGAAAATATGAAAATTAAAATTGAGTTCTGAATTAGTTAATAAGATAGACGTAATTGAAACAGCACAGCCTAAAAAAAAGTTTTTATCAATTCCATAAGCAATGTTTAACTGATTGATATTAATATCACTAGTGGTTCCAATTGTAATTTTTTTTTTAATAATACTACTCGCATTAAAATACATTGCTTGTTTCCTGTTGCATTATTTGAACTAAATTAATTTCTATCTAATTTATTATTATTGTTATTGAGTTATAATAAATCATGTCTATTACTTATTGAAAAAAACACGAAAATCAATGCGTCTGTTCTTTTTAACTTATTATTATCTGTTGATCAGTTTAAATAGTGAAAGTTAATTTGAATATTCTTTACATTATTATAAAGGTTATAAAAATTATTTCTAGTTGAAAAAGAATTGCAATAAAATTTAAATTCACAAAGTATGTATAGTATAATTCGACTTCAAATAAACTTATTTACTTTCTTATGTCAAATAAATATAGCTCTCTGAATACCATTAAACAATTGTGGCCTTTTATTTATCCCCATAAAAAAGCTTTAATTGTTGCAATTTTTGCTCTTTTATTGAATGCCGCAACTGATGCAACATTAATTTCATTAACTAAACCGTTATTAGACAATGGATTAATGGATAAAAATTATGAATTACTTATTCTTTTTTCAGTTGGTATTATTGCTTTAATCGCATTACGTGGTTTGTCTAACTACTGTTCAACTTATTGTCTTTCTTGGCTTTCAGGTAAAGTTATAACTAATTTTCGTCAATTGATTTTTGATCATTTAGTCAAAAGTCCTATTAATTTTTTAGACAAAAATCCAGTTGGTGAACTTGTTACTGTTATTACATATAACACACAGCTATTATCTAAAGCATCTTCTGATGCGCTAATCATATTAGTAAGAGAAATAGCTTATGCAATCGGATTATGCATAGTGATGTTTTATGGGAATTGGAAATTGGCATTAGTCCTTATTATTGTCGTACCTTTAGTTATTTTTATTGCTCAATTTATTGCAAAAAAATTCCGAAATTCACTTCTTTCTATGCAAAAAGGAATAGGGAATATAACAACAGCTGCCGACGAAATGTTAAAAGGTCATAAAGAAATACTAGTTTTTAATGCTCAAAAATATGAAAAAAACAATTTTTATATAATCAATAAAATTTTTAGGCGAAGTTTATTAAAAATCGTATTAGTGTCTGGACTGTCAACTCCAATAATTCAACTAATAGCAACACTAGCGTTAGGTTTTATTTTATTTCTTGTGGCAAACCAAACTATAGATATTACTCCTGGATCTTTTACTGTTGTTTTTTCTGCTATGGTTGCTGTTATGAGACCTTTGAGAGAATTGACGAGTGTTCATCTTGAATTACAAAAAGGCTCTGTGGCCTGCGAATCGCTTTTTGGGCTTTTAAATTCCCCTGTAGAAGAAGATAATGGAACAGTAGAGTTGCAGCGGGCAAATGGGGAAATTGAATTTCATCAAGTAACCTATACTTATCCTTCAAGAACTACTCCTTCTTTAAATAATATAAGTTTTAAAATCAAGCCAGGTGAAACAGTAGCATTGGTCGGTCGTTCTGGAGCAGGAAAATCAACTATAGCAAGTTTGATTCCAAGATTTTATGATGTAGAAAAAGGGGAAATATTGCTTGATGGTATAAATATTAAAAATTACACGCTAAAATCGCTACGTAATCAAATTGGATTTGTATCACAAAAAGTGCATTTATTTAATGGTACTATAGCTGACAATATTGTGTATGGGGCCAAAAATAAATATAAGAAGCAAGATATTATTAATGCAGCAATTCAGGCTAATGCGATAGAATTTATCGAAAAATTAGAAAATGGTTTTGATACAGAAATTGGCGATAATGGTATTTTACTTTCAGGTGGGCAACGGCAACGAATTGCGATCGCCAGAGTGCTTTTGCGTAATAGCCCAATATTAGTTTTCGATGAAGCTACTTCAGCGTTAGATAATGAATCTGAACGATTAGTTCAACAAGCAATAGAAAATTTACAAAAAAATCGAACTTCTATAATTATTGCTCATCGATTATCAACTATTGAACAATCTGATCGTATATTAGTTATTGATGATGGAAAAATCGTCGAAGAAGGTCCACATAATAAGCTGGTACTTGAAAATGGTATTTATGCCAAAATGTACCAAATGCAATTTAATTCTTAATAAAAAATTTTATGAAAAAAAATATTCAATCAGCTCATAGTGATATCGATAAAGATGCTTCAACATGGCAAACTTTTTCCAAGTTATGGCCTTATATTGCCAAACATAAATTAATTCTTTTATTATCAATAATTTTACTCGTTATTAGTGCTTTTGCTGATACTTCATTGATTGGTATGCTACAACCTTTATTGGATAAGGGATTTGTTCAAAACGATCAGCAATTTTTAATTATGGCCCCCTTCTATATTTTTGGGTTAGTTCTTCTGAGAGGAGTTGCTAATTATGGATATTCATTCTTTTTATCTTTTATTTCCACAAAAATCGTACTTAAAATTCGTCAACAACTTTTTAACCATTTTGTTGATGCACCAGTAAGTTTTTATGATAAAAACTCAACAGGAAGATTACTTTCACGTATAACCTATGATACCGACCAAGTCGCTTCATCTTCTTCTGATGCATTAATTACAATTGTTCGAGAGTCTGCCTTTATTTGTGGGCTTTTTTATACAATGTTTATCAATAGTTGGGAACTATCTTTATCATTAATTATCATTACTCCCATTGTGATAGGTTTAATAACTTTTATATCGGTAAAATTTAGGAAATTAGCTAAAAACATGCAAAATTCGATGGGTGGGGTAACTATGTCCGTCGAGCAAATGTTGAAAGGGCATCGTGAAATCATTCTTTTTGGTGCGCAAGATGAAGAGTCTAAAAACTTCAATAAAGTAAATAATAAATTTCGGCGAGATGGTATGAGACTAGTCTCAATATCAGCTTTATCAACACCTATAGTTCAACTTATAATTTCCTTTGCCATTGCGTTTGTTCTATTAATGGCGAGTAACCCTGATTTGAATATTACACCAGGTCAATTTACAGTTGTTTTTTCTTCACTAGTTGCGTTGATGCAACCAATAAAAAGTCTAACGAGTGTTAATGCTGATTTTCAAAAAGGTATGGCTGCTTGTCAAACTCTATTTGCTATTTTTGAACAACCAATTGAAAAAGATGATGGCAAAATAAATATTCAACGGGTACAAGGCGCCATTGAATTTAAAAATGTCAGTTTTACTTACGAAAGCAGACAAGAACCAGCTTTACAAAATATTAGTTTTTCAGTCGAACCATATAAAACCATTGCTTTGGTTGGTCGTTCTGGCTCAGGAAAAAGTACAATAGCAAGTTTGCTTACTCGCTTTTATGATATCAGTAACGGTGAAATTTTGATTGATAACCATAATATTCAAGACTTAACACTAAGTTGTTTACGCAATCAAATTGGTTTGGTTTCACAAAATGTACACTTATTCAATGATACTGTTGCAAATAATATTGCTTATGGCCGAGTTGGAGATTATTCACAAGAGCAAATAGAGGAAGCAGCTAAACAAGCCTATGCCTATGATTTTATAATGGGACTTGAAAATGGATTCGAAACAATTGTTGGTGAGAGTGGTGTATTATTATCTGGTGGTCAACGCCAAAGGATTGCTATAGCAAGAGCGTTATTACGAAACACTCCTATTTTAATTCTTGACGAAGCAACTTCAGCCTTAGATACAGAATCAGAACAAGCAATACAAAAAGCTTTAGATGATTTACAAAAAGGGCGAACATCGCTCATTATTGCACATCGTTTATCCACCATTGAAAATGCTAATAAAATATTAGTAATAGACAGTGGTAAAATTATAGAGCAAGGTACCCATAAAGAGTTGTTGTCATTAAATGGATTGTATGCAGATTTGTATCAAATAAATTTTAATAAATAATATCAAAAATTAATAATAAATAATTTGCTAAAATTTTTCACTTTAGGATCTTAAAAGGAAGATGATAAATAAATTTTTGGAGTTTATTAAATTCTTAAATAGGCAGCGGAATTTAAAAATTAAACCAATAAAACTAGCTGTTAAATTAGCTCTTTTAAATCGAAAAAAAAAGGTAAGATCACCGTTAACTCCGAAAGAGTACCTTTCAGCAGCTATTTTAATGAATGATCAAGGTATTGGTGATGCAATAGTTACCTCTTATTTGATTAAATCTTTAAGAGAAAATAGATTAAAAGTATATGTTGTAGTTGAAAAAAGAATTGCATTTCTATTTGAACAATTTATTACCGTTGATGGTGTTATATTGTATGATAAAAAGAAAGGGATAAAGCAATTTAAAAAACAACTTAATAGTTTATCTATTGACGTAGCTATTGATCTTGTTGATAAAGGTCATAATAGTATAAGACGTTCTCAAATAATTTTAGCGATTAATCCTTTACATACTATAGGTTTTAATCAAGAAAAATATAAATTGTATGATACATCGATTCTTTATGATCAATATACATCACATATTTCAAAGAGAAGTGAACAAATTTTAAAACTATTAAATATAGAAGCTGATTCAATTAAATATCATGTGAATCTTCCTGATCAAGCTCATGAATCTGTAGAAAAATTTATTAGGCCCTATTTATTATCAGGTAAAAATATTATTATTTTTAACCCTTATGGTTCCAATATAGCAAGAAGCTTTTCAGATACACAAATTGAAACTATTTTATCTTTTCTATCTCACTATGATAATTGTGTAACTATAGTAGTTGGGGAGCCGAATAAAATAAAACATATTAAGACCTCAACAAATATCATTATTAATCCGTTAGGCTCCTTTTTTGAAACTGTAGCTTTGATTAAGTTCGCAACTTTAGTTATTACCGTTGATACTTCAATTGTACATGTTGCATCGATATATGATAAAAAAATGCTTTGTATATATAATAATCGAATAATTGATAATAAATTTATTAATAACTTTGTATGGGGACCTAACTATCCTAATGCATTGCAAATATTCACTAAAGAAAATCTTGGTACAGGTCTAGGTGATCCAATTGCAAATCTTAATCCAAACATTGTACTTGAACAGTTAAAAGAAGAATTAATAAAATTAGAATGAAATAACGCTCTAAATAGAGATAATTTTAAATGGATTGAAATATAAATTTCAAAAATTCAATTGGAAATGTTATTTTTTCCTAAAAATTAGGATATTCATTTAATTAAAATTTATTTCTATTTTAATTTTTTTATTTGTCAAAAGAAAGAATCAGCTAAATCCTAAGTTTGTTAAAAAAGATTTTTAATCAGAAATGATTACATTGACGATATAATGATCATAACACCTTTAAACATTTCC